>CAXEKM010000285.1:0-4582 GCA_963996645.1 uncultured Marinoscillum sp. | reverse complement strand
GGCTCTGTTGCTGCAGAACGAGAATATGTTATTCAATTACTAAGCACTAATAAAATTCAATTCACGCTATTTGATGGTTCTACGAGTGGATTCTTAAATGCAGAAACTAACAGTTTTGTCCCTGTAACTGATCAATGGTATCACATTGCATGTACCTATGACGGCTCAGGAATTCAGTCTGGTCTAACCATTTACATAGATGGTGTAAGTGTACCCGTTGAGCAAACGAACTCTGTGTATACTGCCATGGAAAACCTATCTCTACCTTTGGAGTTTGGAGCTAATTTGAGTTCCAATTTCTTGAACGGTCAGTTGGATGAGGTAAAAATCCATAATTATGCAAAGACTGATTTCTCCGATCGGTATACTCCACTAGTTGGTAACGAATCTGGCCTTTTGGCTTACTATTCTTTTGATGAAAACGCAGGAACGGTCTTGTATGATCGGTCGGTCAATACCAATGATGGAACAATTTCGGGTACTCCCGCCTGGGTTTCTTCTTTCACGCAAACTTTTGAGGTGACTAATATCAATGACTCTGGAGCCGGATCTCTCAGACAAGCCATCATTGATGCCAACGCAAGCACTGAGCCTTTTGTGGAAATCGGATTTTCTGGTCTAAACGCCGGTGATGTGATTACCTTATCTTCGATTTTGCCATTTATCACCAGATCAATGGTCATTGATGCCACCACAGCAACTGGCTGGGATATTAATTCTGGTCAAATGGTGGTTTTGGATGGATCAATCACACCAAATGCCACCAATGGAGGAGGCATTCGAATTAGTGCAGATAGTGTTGAAGTTTATGGATTACATATTGATGGTTTTAATCAAACCATTAACCTGGGCGTGTATTCCACAGGGTCATACAACGTAATAGGGGCCCCGGGAAAAGGCAATGTGATTACTGGGAATACACAAGGAGTTGTTTTTGTAGGGGGAGATTTCAATAAGGTTCAGGGTAATTATATAGGGACAGATCATACGCTGACAGATTTAGGAAATAACAAAACCGGTGTTGTATTGACTCAGGGTGCAAGTTTCAACATCATAGGCGGAGAGGATCCTACGGAAGCCAATTACATTTATCACAATGGGGCATCATCTGTAGCGCCAGGCGTAGATATTCTGTACAACACCTCTATTGGCAATCAAATTATTGGCAACTCCATGTCTTGCAATAATGAGACTAGTATCAGTTTTGATGCGGCATATGGAGGTGCTCCGCAAAATGGAATTGAAGCACCTTATTTTTCTTCCATTACTCCTACTCAGATTTCTGGGTATGTCAATGATACTATTCCAGTAGGTTCTGAAGTACACCTTTACCAGTCCACAGATACTTGTAGCAATGATCAAGGTAAGCTCTACCTTGGAAAAGCAACAATTTTCGATGATGGAGGGAGTAAGAGGTTCACTTATCCTGGTTCATTCGGAAATCATGCTTACTCTGCCACTCTGACCACTATCAATGATGGTACTTCAGTCATGAGAACTGCCGCCTATTATTCGGTAGACAATACAGCGGATTCCGGGGCAGGTACCCTGCGAGAAGCCTTGACTTTCTCCAATTCTATTGACGGTCAAAATACCTGGATCGATTTTAATTATGCTGGAGGTGGACCCTGGACTGCAACGATTAGTTCCGCCTTACCATCTATGAATTCTTCCTTTACATTAGATGGATCCACACAGGAAGGGTTTGACTTTGCGGCTGATAATATGATTACAATCAGTGGAAGTGTTACCAATTTTCTAACCATTCAATCAGGCACTGGAACGGATGATGTGTCAATTGAAAAACTCAAATTCACCGGTTTTACGGGCTCTACTATTATATCTAATAACACTGGAACAGGTCAATTGAGAAATTTAACCATTGATAGCTGTGTTTTTGGAGGACTAGGAAGTAGTTCCATTCATGAAGTGTTGGGTCTGGTAGACGCGACGCTGGCTACTGTGACCAATAACTATTTCGGATATCAACAGGATAGTGTTACTTCTACAGGCATGACAATTACTGGTGGTGCCATGGTTTTTGACACTTTCGTTGATAGTGCCTATGTATTTAACAACTTAATTGGAAATGTTACCCATGTGGCCATCTCATTGAATGGGCTTAACAAAGGTGCATTGATTACAGGGAATACCATAGGTCTTGATGGCAAAAAGGAAGGAGCTAATGTCACTTCAGGAACAAAGGGGATCTATCTCACTTCTAGCAATACCGTCATTTCGGACAATTACATCGCTAATTTTTCTTCAACAGCAATTGAATTGTTCTTTGGTGTGCAAAATACGACAGCTCTCCGTAATGTCATTGGCGAAAATATCAATGGAGTAGCCATGCCAAATGGCAAAGGGTTTCAAATAGATGATCGTTCTGACTTATTGAATACAAAGATTGGTGGAGGTTTTGCTGATGCCAACATCATTTCTAATAGTACTGGAGCTGCGATTTCGGTGGATGGTTCACTAACCAACCAATTATTTATAGAAGCCAATAGCATTTACAATAATGGTCAGGGAATTGTACTCAATGGAGCTAACAGTGGAATAACAGCTCCTTCCATCGATTATATCGCATATGATTCCATTGGAGGTACAGTAGCTAGTGATGGATTGATTCACCTGTATCTTGGAGATGGAAATGGACAGGGGCAAACTTTGATTGACTCTGTTTCTTCTGTTGGTGGCTCTTGGTCCTATTTAGGAATGTTGGGCTCTCCAGGTGACCAGATTGTAGTAACACTATCGGATGCAAATGGTACCTCTGAGTTTGCTTCAGCGTTTATACCATTTACTGACAATGCACTCGATTTTGATGGCGCAGGAGATTATGTGGCTATGGGCTCACCTGCTGCTTTACAGATTACCGGTGCCTTGACTTATGAGGTTTGGATAAAAAAAGATCCATCAGCACAGAGTTTTGTGATGGGTAGACGAAACAGTGATGCAGCTGCTGGAATTGCTTCAAACCTTGAAATGGGTGGTACGGGCTTGATTCAATTGACAATAAACGATGGAACTACAACTTCGCAGACAGTTTCAAGTATCACAGCAATAGATGATGGTCAGTGGCACCATGTAGCTGCGGTTTATGAGCCAGCGACAGCTCTCCGAATCTATATTGATGGCGAGCTCGATAATGAAAATACATCTGGAATATTCTCTACTTTGAATGCCGCTTCTCTTCCGTTCCATTTGGGGTATCGACACGCTACAACTCCATCGTATTTCACGGGTTCAATGGATGAAGTTAGGGTTTGGAGCGAAGCACGTCCTTTAGATAGCTTGAGAAAATATCTTCAGACGCCACTCATTGGTAACGAGCCCAACCTGGTTGCTTATTACAATTTTGATCAGGGACTCCCTGAAGGTGACAATACCGGGCTGGATTCTCTGGTAGATTTGACTACCAATGCTCTGGACGGAACACTAAACGGATTTGCTTATTCTGGCAATACGTCCAATTGGGTTAATTCTTATGCATTCAATGCTGATGTTCCAGATTATAACCTACTTGTTTTAAACAGCGCGGTTAGCGGAGCCGGTTCACTTCAAGCAGCCATAGATTTTGCAAATACCAACCCAGGTACAGATACGATCAAGTTCGCTTTGACTGGAGGAGGGCCATGGAATATATCTATGCCATCGAGTTTGGTAATAACGGATGATCATACGGTAATTGATGCCACTTCACAGCCCGGCTATGACTTTGGGACTGGCAATATGGTTTCGCTGATCGGGCCAGGAGGCTCTTTTGTTGGGTTGGATGTGAATGCCAACTGGGCGGACATAAAAGGTCTACGTCTGGAAAATTGGTTGGATGCGATTAGCATATCAGATGTGTCGGCGGGTGTTGTAGAAAACGCACGCATTAGCTATTGTATATTCGTTGGGAGTTCATCCAATGCTATTTATTTAAGCAACTCTAACCATACGGAGATTTTTAACAATCTCATTGGTGTGGAATCAGATACGATTACCGTAGATGGACAAAATGGACATCAGATAGAAATCAACTCTTCTGACAAAGTAAGGATTTTCAACAACATCATCGTTGATGGCTTAACAAGTGATTATGGAATTCGACTTATTACCGGTGATTCCATTGAGATTAAAGGCAATTACATTGGGACTAATCTCAATGGCGATACTGGCTTAGGTAACAATGGTGGAGGAATAGAAATTGAAGCAACTGTGACCAATGCCATTATTGGTGGTCCATCACATTCAGATAGAAACATCATTTCTGGTAATACTGGAGACGGTATTGCTCAATACGGTGAGGCCTGGATAGAAAATAACTTCCTTGGGGTTAGTCCAGATGGCTTGTCCATACTTGCCAATTCCAGCAATGGAATTGAGAGTCTTGGAGAAGGCGTTATACTAAACAATGTAATCTCTGGAAATGGTTCTACAGAGCTAGTTATTCGTGACAACACCGAGGTATTGCTGGTTGATGGCAACAAAATAGGAACGGATAGTACGGGTTTGGTTGCGCTTAGCTCGAATGGAGAAGGTATTTACATGCGATCTGGTAGTAATAAAACTATTACGAACAACATAATTGTCG
>CAXEKM010000284.1:0-1544 GCA_963996645.1 uncultured Marinoscillum sp. | reverse complement strand
TATCACCGATGTAGGACACTTGCTGGATGATACTGGTGAAGATAAGATTTCAAGAAAAGCAAAGTTGGAAAACCTCGAGCCTATGGAAATCGTGCAGAAATACACGAATGACTTCCATAGAGTAATGGAAACTTTCAACATCCTACCTCCGGATATCGAGCCTACGGCAACTGGTCACTTAATGGAGCAACTGGACATGATTCAGGAGCTTGTAGACAATGAATTCGCTTATGAATCTAATGGCTCTGTATACTTTGACATCAGCAAATTCAATGAAAAGTATGATTACGGTAAGCTAAGCGGCAGAAAAACCGAAGACTTACTGAATCAAACTCGAGAATTGGATGGTGGATCGGACAAGAGAAGCCCTTTGGATTTTGCCCTTTGGAAAAAAGCAGCGCCAGAGCACATCATGCGTTGGAATACCAAATGGAGTGATGGATTCCCAGGGTGGCATTTGGAGTGTTCTGTAATGAGCACCAAATATCTGGGTGAAGAATTTGATATTCATGGAGGTGGAATGGACCTTAAATTCCCTCACCATGAATGTGAAATTGCTCAAAATGCCGGATCTAAAGGTAAAGAAGGAGCTAAATACTGGATGCATACTAATATGCTTACGGTAAATGGAACCAAGATGAGTAAGTCACTTGGTAATTCATTTCTACCGCATGAGTTGATTTCTGGAGATCATGAACTGCTGGAACATGGCTATAGCCCAATGACTATCCGTTTCTTCATGCTTCAGTCTCATTACGCAAGCACCCTGGATTTCTCCAATGAAGCACTTGATGCTGCGCAAAAAGGGTACATGAAGTTGGCGAACGGCTTAAGACTGATCAAAAACTATGAATACCCTGAAGGTTTAGCAGAAGAGATCAACGCAAAACAAGCTGAGCAGATCAACAAAATCTGTGACAACTGCTACCATGCAATGAATGATGACTTCAATACTGCTTTGACTATTGGTCATTTGTTTAACCTGGTGAAGAAAGTAAACTCTATCCAAACTGGTCAATTGAAATTTGAGGAGATTGGAAAAGAGACTTTCGAGCGCATGAAGAGCACCTTCATTGCTTTCTGTGAGGAAATCCTAGGACTAAAATTGGAGACGAATTTATCATCTCAGAACCTCTTGGAAGTCATCCTTGAAGAATACAAAGCTGCTAAAGAAGCGAAGAACTATGACAAAGTAGATGAGCTGAGAGCTAAGCTGAAGGCTGAAGGAGTAATCGTAAAAGACATGAAAACAGGCATTGATTGGGCTTTTGAAGAATAATAGCTCAATCAAGCTGCCATTTGATGCCTAAATAAAACTCACGCCCATGGATGGGTGAGTAAGCATAAGAGGTGTCAAAATACGGACTAAAACCTATTGGACTGTTCGGATCATTGTAACCAACCAATGGTGACTGTTTCTGAATATAGTTGAATAGGTTTTGGATCCCTCCGTAAAGTGAAAATTGCTCTGAAAACTGCTTATTGATTTGAATATTCTGAAAGGCGAAAGGCTCTGATCTCGTTGCCCTCGGATTACTCACAGG
>CAXEKM010000283.1:0-1827 GCA_963996645.1 uncultured Marinoscillum sp. | reverse complement strand
TTTCCTGACCATAAGAGAAACGTCCAATAAACTGTATCAGCTCATCATCCAACAACGAACCCTTAAACTTCAGCAGACGTGCTATTTCATTTTGCTTTTTCACATCCTCCATCAACGAATCAGCCTCTTCGCCACAAACTTGCTTGATAGCAGTCTGCACGGTAAGATTATTCTGATACAGTGTATGATTCAACTCAACAGAATGTCTGCGATATTTGCCTGTGCTCACTGCCAGCAAAAACATGATGAATAAGAAAACATCTTGTTCTGTGTTTTTATCATATTTCAGAATGGTATGAGAACGAATCATCCGGTAAATATTTAAAAACCGTTTAATCGTTCTTGGTGTATTGCCAACAATACTTACCAATTGCTTCAGCTGAACAACCTCTTGCTCGGTCAACTTCAAGGAATCAATTGAGGAAGAAACCAATGGTTGAAGAATACTCTCAGGTTGTTCTGTCAATTGAGGTTGATCGGGAGATTTACGCTTACCATTTGATGGTATTTCCGGACTCTTCTTTCCTTTTTGATCAGGTATGACCACCTCTTCCTCTATCTCACTTTCCAATACACCTTCTACCAGCCTCTCTAAATCACTACTTTCAGGTTCTCTTAATTCAAATGGGATTTGGAAAATCTTCTCCAGATATTCTCCTGGAGTTATGAGCTCCACTCCCATTTCTTCGATTTCTTCAATTTTGGCAATCTTTCGATATTCTAATTTAGTCTTGAGCAATAATGCATTGCGTACACATCGCTTATCTACTCCCACCACCACATTGAACAGCGGAAACGCCATTAACAAATGCACCGCTTGAATCACTTCAAGCACCTTATCATCAGAACATCTATCCAAATCATCAATATAAAGGACAATGCGATCTAACACGCGCTCTTCTTTAAACAGCTTTTTGAATGCTTTACGCTCTTCTACATCATTATTAATCGAGTCTTCACTCAGCTCTGCAAACAAATCACTTAACGTTTCAAAATCACGACGAATGATAGAGATCAATCCCAGGTGTGCGTCATAAGACTTGTTTGAAATCTTCTTCTGTATGAAGTTATTGAAAGCTCGCTGTGCAATGAAATGATCCAATGTGAACTCAATATCTTTAATCTTATTCGTCACATTAGCCAGCTCAGCCTCTACTTGAGTGATCTCCTGCTGCTTTTGCTGAAGGTTAGCTTCTATCAACTCAACTTCCTTCTGATGCTTGAACTTCGCATTTTCTAAAGCATCATTATAGGCATTTTTGTAATCAACCACTGGTTTCAACAATCGGCGATACTTATTAAAAGTATTCACCCATTTAACCACACATGGCCCAACTAAACCTGCAACAACAGCAACATTCCTCCGAACAAAATCCAGATAGCGTGTCAGGAAATCGTTGGGATTGATCGCAATTAGAATAGCAAGTAGAAACGATAACGAAAACCAGAAAATGTACTTAGGAGAAAAGCTGAACAGGTTTTTAACGAATGTCACCCATGACATCAACTCTTCCTTCAAAGCCACTGGATTAAGTACAGCTACTCGTTCTCTGGACAACCCATATTCCTCTAGTTCATCAATCACTTTCTGCTCCAGACCAATGTCCTTCCGAACTTGATCAATCAGATCATCTAATTGCTTATTGGCCACATTGGAAAGCATTTCCGATTTCTCCTGATGGAGCTTTTCCAGTCGCTCTTTTAAATCTTCCTGTTTGATGATCAAATCAGACTTCTTCTCTTCAATGAGCTGCTTTTCACTAGCTAAAACGTGAAGCTTTTCACTGAGCTTTTTGCGAATCAGCAGTTTCTCATGATCTCCTTTGC
>CAXEKM010000282.1:0-4041 GCA_963996645.1 uncultured Marinoscillum sp. | reverse complement strand
TTAAAAAGAAGTTCACCAATGATGACCTATGAACAAATGCCTGTTCACAATACGGAAGAGTATGATGCCATTGAAGAAAATATCTTTCATAACAGCAAAGACAAACCACTGTCTACCTTCTCCATAGATGTTGATGCCGCTTCATACAGCAACATGCGTCGTTTCCTAAACATGGGATCTATGCCCCCAAAAGACGCAGTGCGAATAGAAGAAATGATTAACTATTTTCATTACGACTATGATGGTCCAACGGACAATAAGCCGTTTGCGATTCATACATCTAAAACCAAAGCTCCCTGGAATGACAAGCACTTACTTGTAAAAGTGGGGATTCAAGGAAAGAAATTAGATATGGATGAATTACCTGCTTCCAATGTAGTATTCCTTCTTGACGTAAGTGGCAGTATGAGCGATCCGAATAAACTGCCTCTATTAAAAAGTTCAATTAAAATGTTAGTCAACGAGCTACGACCTCAAGACAAAATCTCCATCGTAGTATATGCGGGAGCTGCAGGTCTGGTATTGGAACCAACAGATGGTTCTGATAAAAAGAAAATTTTGGAAGCCATAGAAGAACTAAATGCTGGAGGATCAACTGCAGGTGGTGAGGGAATTCGATTGGCCTATAAAGTAGCTCAGGAGCAATTTGTAAAAGGTGGAAACAATCGCGTTATCCTTGCTACAGATGGAGATTTCAATGTAGGAGTTTCTAGCAATGGGGAGATGCAGCGATTAATCGAGGAAAAAAGAGAAAGTGGAGTATTCTTAACCGTGCTAGGTTTTGGAATGGGTAATTATAAGGATTCCAAAATGGAAACATTGGCTGATAAAGGAAATGGAAACTACGCTTATATTGATAACATCATGGAAGCGAAGAAAGTATTAGTTACCGAATTCGGTGGAACATTGTTCACTATCGCGAAGGATGTGAAAATTCAGGTAGAGTTTAATCCTAATGCCGTTCAGGCCTATAGATTAATTGGTTATGAAAACCGTAAGCTCAATGATGAAGACTTCAATGATGACAAAAAAGATGCAGGTGAGTTGGGCAGTGGCCACACGGTGACTGCTCTATATGAAGTAATACCTGTTGGAGTAAAAAGTCAGTTTGTCAAAGATATCGATCCATTGAAATATCAGGAAGCTTCCACCACTGGCAATGCTGATGAATTGCTGACGGTTAAGTTCAGATACAAAGAACCAGACGGAAGCAAAAGCAAATTAATCACCCAGACTATTGCCAACGATGATCGCATGGATCAGGACAACAATTTGAACTGGGCAGCAACAGTAGCCAGCTTCGGCATGCTACTTAGAGACTCTGAATTTAAAGGCAGCTTAACTTTTGATCAGGTACTGGCTTCTGCTAAGAAAAATAAAGGTGATGATGAATATGGCTACCGTACAGAATTTATTCAGTTGGTAGACATGGCCAATAGACTACAGCAATAAATTATAATTCCTCAATTACGAGAAAGGGAGGCTTGTTACTTTGGATGACAAGTTCTCCCTCTTCTTGTTTAATGATTTGTAGCTCCATCTCATCACTTTGCTTCAATGCTATTCCTTCAAAGTTCCACTGCACTGGGTTTTGCATACTTACAATCTCCACTTTCGAATTAGCAGGAAGCCATTTTTTAAATACTATTTCCTTAACTAACAAGTACCTTTTGCATTCGGTGTAAACTACCAGATCAAGTAGGTGCATCCATTGTGAAAGCAACTCCAAAACCTCAGGAACTGATTCTTCATCAGTCACCACATTGATCGCTTGATGATTATCCTTTTGCAATACGGTCAATCCGGTCATTAGAAATTCACTCCCATGGATAGCGATGATCTTGACAGGCTGCTGATCTGAAAGATTTTCTTGCCATTTCGTAAGATTCTGAAAACCAACCAGTACGACATCTAGTTTATGCCCCAAACTCGTAAATCTATCGATTGATGTCTCACAAGAAAGTACGGTAGGCGACCATTCGAGTAAAGAATGAAGAATGTGTGTAGGGAAGTTACCTATTTTATGTAGGATTAGTGCTGGTTCTTGTTCGTCTCGTACGATATGATGTGAAGACATTCGGAATTGTAATAATTCAATGTTAACTTATAAGACTCTAAGATGATGAAGCTCACTGTCTTAACTCTAAATTACTTGCAAAGAAGATGAAAAATTACTTACCGCTACTACTTATTTGTGTTTCCCTGATGGGATGTGTTGCTGAAAGAGATTTCATAGTTGAATATGACTACTCTTACCGAGGCAAATTCAAACAATACAACACCTTCAACTTCCTTAATATTGGCGATACGGTCAATTTTAATGGATTAAGCGACAAATTAATTCGAGATGAAATTGAGAGAAGAATGATCTCTCAAGGCTACAAACTAAGTAACAAACCCTCCCTGTATGTTGCTTACAAAGTGTTCTCCAACGACATGAAGTTCAAAGGATATGAACAAATGGAATTAGAAAGCTGGGATCAGTTTTTTGCCACCAAAGCAGAAAACGAACGCAATCTTGAATACATCAAAGAAGCACAATATACTACCCGTGATTACGAGCTTAAAGAAGGCACTTTACTGATAGATTTTATTGATAGAAAAAGCCATGGTGTGATCTGGCAAGGCTATGCAAGTGGTCTATTTGATGATCGAACTTACTTCAGCAAGGATGTAAAGTATGCAGTGAGAAGTATTCTTAATCAGTACAGACTCTTAGCAGCTAGTTATCAATAATAGTTTTTGAAGGAATTAAAAAAGGGTAGACATTTCATCTACCCTTTTTTAATTTGTTAGAACTTCAACCCAACAGAAAACAAGAAATTCGTTCCTGCCTGTGGGTAGTAGTTGTTTTGTTGATAGAGATTCCCTTCTTGATATCCATAATAATATCCCCAGGTATATCCGTTTGACTCGTATTGCTTATTCAAAAGGTTATTTACCATCAATGAAACAGACAATTGCTTCATTCCCGGTAAAGCTGTCTGATAACTTAGCAATCCATCTGCAACGAAATAAGACCTGATAATTCGATCTTCATTACTCGTATTATCCAGATATTGCTTCCCAACATACTTACCTAATAGCTGGAATGACAACCCTTGAATTAGCTGGAATTCAATTTGCCCACCAGCTATCACATCTGGAGAAAAAGCGATATCAGTATCTTCATGCTGTATGGAAATCACATTGTACTCACTGAAATCTGCTCCATAGTCGTAAACTACTTCAGTGAAGTTGGCGATCTTGTTCTGACTGAATGTCAAGTTACCTCCAACACTGATCATTTCATTTAGCTGATAACCTCCAACTAGTTCAATTCCTCTTCGATAGCTATCATCCACATTGGTACGAATACCCGATCCTACGTCATTCAATGCTCCGGTCAGCACCAATTGATTTTGGTAATCCATTACATAAATGTTCGCACTAAAAGTAGCTTCTGAGGAATTGAAACGATATCCTACTTCCAGGTTGTTCAATGTTTCATGCTTTGGAATCTCACCGCCTAGAGCGTCTACAAAATCATTTCTCACAGGCTCTCTGTTACCTACAGCAAACGATGCATACACATTGGATTGTGGGTTTAAGAAATAGGTAGCCCCAAACTTGGGATTTAAGAAGGTATAATCTCCTCCAGTATTGACAGGCAACAAGTCATTATCAATTCCCATCGTTTCATAACTGATGCTTCGCACCTGAACATCCCCAAATAGATTGAGGGATTCAGCCAGTTCATAATTCACTTTACCATAAATATTGAAATCTTTCTTACGGCCGTAGTTGTCATAATATCGATCTCTTATTTGCGAATTGCTCGCATACTGTGACCATATGATTTCTCCGAAATGGTCTCCATCATAGTAATTATATCCTCCTCCAAGAGTCATGCTCAATTCAGAAGCAGTATAATTCACTGAAAACACACCACCAATGAAATCATTATCCAACCATCTTCTTCTGATCAGATCTGTTGATCTAATAGTTTCACCACCTATAGTTACATCTTCTAGTCCATAATCCGCAAAATCATCATCCGCA
>CAXEKM010000281.1:0-4326 GCA_963996645.1 uncultured Marinoscillum sp. | reverse complement strand
TAAGTTCTGTAGAAGATGTTCGTGCTCTGCTTAGTGCAGGTACAGACAAAGTGTCTATTAACTCTTCTGCGGTGAAAAATCCTGGTTTGATCAATGAACTCACTAGGGAGTTTGGATCTCAATGTATCGTAGTAGCCATAGATAGCAGAAATGTGGATGGCGTGGATTTGGTTCATACGCATGGTGGTACCAAACCAACAGAGCTAGAAACTATTGCCTGGGCTAAGGAGGTGGCAGAAAGAGGTGCAGGAGAGATCTTGCTGACTTCTATGGATCATGATGGTACCAAAGCCGGATTTGCACTCGACTTAACTAAGCGAGTTGGAGAGGCTGTGAGTATACCTGTAATTGCTTCTGGTGGAGGAGGAAATGAAGCCCACTTTGCCGATATCTTCCACAATGGCAAGGCAGATGCGGCTCTAGCTGCCAGTATCTTTCACTATAAGGAAGTGGAGATCAAACACTTGAAAAACGAATTAGCAAAACAAAATTTACCAATACGATTATAATGTCACCGGATTTCGAAAAAGGAGGAGGACTGCTGCCAGCAGTCATACAAGATAGCTTAACTGGAAAAGTATTGATGCTCGGCTACATGAATGCTGAGGCATTGAAACAGACAGAAGAAACAGGCAAAGTGACATTCTTTAGTCGTTCCAAGGACCGTCTTTGGGTGAAGGGTGAAACATCAGGTAACTTCTTGATTGTTAAAAATATAGCTGAAGATTGTGATAAGGATACGATTTTAGTAAAAGCAGAACCTCAGGGTCCTACTTGTCATACTGGAGCAGACACCTGCTTCGATGAAGTGAATAGTAATCCTATCACCTTTTTGAATCATCTAAGAGACATTATAGAGGACCGTAAGAACAATCCATCAGATGAGTCTTACACCGCTAGTTTGTTCAAAAAAGGTATCAACAAAGTCGCTCAAAAAGTAGGAGAGGAAGCTGTAGAGGTTGTGATCGAGGCAAAAGATGACAATGAAGACTTGTTCCTCAATGAATCAGCTGATTTGCTTTATCACTTGATGGTACTTCTAGCTCACAAAGGCTACTCGCTAGACGATGTGGTGAAGGTCCTTGAGGGAAGACATAAGAAGTAAGTTCTCTTTCAAAGAAGATATTTTAAGACCCGTCTAACTATACAATGGACGGGTTTTTTCATTTTATTAAGAAATGTGAAGGTTATTTGATTTACTCCACTGGCACAAACACCAATTCCAGGTCGGAGTTCTCCTTAGTAATTATAAGTTTTGAGTCAGAGAATTGATAATGAATAGTCGCGTCATTCAGGATTCTCATGAATTTACGATCATAATCACTATTCCAAAGTGAAGTAAACGACAGGGTACTAATCAATTCTCCAACTGTGATCGTTTGATTTTCTTCATCAATGGAGGCCTTTCCCCAGAACCCATTGCTCGAGTTGGATCCTTGGATGTTTTCATAGTCCTCGTTTTTAGATGGTGGGGTAATAATGATAAACGGAGAACTGTCGCAGGGCGGGTAGTCCATGTTTCCATCTTCATCTCTTATCCCTACGAGTCCCCATTTATTGTATATGGAAGTGGAATCATGAGTAAAGACCGGCCAATTCGGTTGACAGAAGATTTCAGCAAATGGAAGATCTTGAAGTTTGCCTTCTTTGATTTCTATCTTTCTGGTGTGTTCATCATTTTCAAGAGTCATTTCAAATTCACCTGAGACGGAATTGTTAATTGAGTCAAACTCTGTGATTATGAAGTGGCCATCTGTAGGAGTGAAGTTTGTGAAACGAACATTGGTGTAGTCTATTTCTCTAAAAGTTAGGCTTAACTCATTAATTAGATTTACGTTGAGCGTGCCATCATACATGCCATTAAATTCAAACGAGTAATGTAAGAAGTTGTCTCTAAATCCGGTGATACTAAATGAATTGATGCTGAGGTATTGGTTGTAATAGATCACACTTGAGCCAGAGTCTTGAGCTGCATATTTTCCGTCAAACTTCATGGAGATTTGTTCATTTCCCGAAAGTGGATTGGGGATTTCTGTTTCTTCTTTGCAGCCGCTAAATGTCAGGATTAATAATCCGATTAACATGATTAGGGGTGAATTTCGATACTTCATTCTTTTAAGTAACAAAAAACGGATTTAAATTCAAATGTAATAAACCTGGATTCTTCTCGATGAAAAAAATAACCGGATTTCTTTTTTTAATTGTCTGTACACAATTGGTTACTGCTCAAAATGATAACTGGAGATTAGAGTATTTTCTTGCTAATGAGTCGGCAGATACATTATTCATTTCTGCTGATAAAGTATTTGAACTGGCTTTTTTTGATGAAAAATTTTTAAACTTTTGGGATGAGACTGGAGAAGTAAGAACCTGGTATTCTACAGAAACTTTGGGAAGATCAGATTTAGAAAATGATCTTGTTGTGATTATGGGAAAGGATACTCCTCCAATGGATTTGACATCCTATAAGTCACAAATGTTGGATTACTTTTTATTAGACTCTAAGAGTGAAACTTCATTGGTGATAACTATAAGAAATGGTCGATTGAAGTTCACAAAGACAACTTCTGACAGATCCTTAGAACCAGTAGATCGTTGTGCATTAATCCCAAAAGGAGGTCCTTGCAGAGCGATGAATACTTATTTTTATTTCAATCAGGAAACAAGAACATGTGAATCGTTCAATTGGGGTGGATGTGGAGGTAATATACCATTTGAAACGTTAGAAGAATGTCAGTCATGTTGCTTTAAGTAGGTTGCTTCAATGGTTATTCATTCACTATTTTATTCTTCCATGTCAAGTCTCTAATAATTGATGTATTATCAATATTACTTTTAATACCTGTTGGTTGATTCCAATGTGATGAATCATAGCTTTCGGCATTATTCTTCAGATGCACCTGGAAATAATACATCTCAGTAGGTACCTCGGGAACATCAGGAGAGGAAACGGAAGGGGATATGTTCGTGACAACTTGCTCAAGGTGAAGGTGTAATGGCCTACTCTCTGCAATTGATTTGACGGGTAGCTTTACTTCAGCAATGAATTCAATATCATGAATAATGGAACTTAGAAACCATTTTTCACCAAATGGGCGATATTTTAAGGTGCGCTTTTCATCCTTTATGAAGACTTTTTTAACTGCAGGAGCGGTAGATAGGTCATTGCCTTTCCAGTTTTTGTTAGTCTTTAGAAAGGCCTTGTTTTGATCCGCAATATGGTAGTTCATCTCGACGAGTGCGTTTGTGGCTATATCGATGTATAGCGTTCCAGTAACAAGTGGTTTCTTGACTTTTTCAAATGGTTGGAATGAAATGCGATAGGCATTGCCTGTGGCTAGGTCTGCAGTTCCATCGTAAGTCAACTGGTAATAGTTCTCAATCTTGTTAGTAGGTACTCCTAAGAAAGTTTCTGCCGAAGGTTGGTTAGGTGCTCCCAGCGAAGTAATCCCCAAAGCGTAAAATCCTCCGCGTTTGTCGTTCCACAAGTTGTCCTTGATTCTGTAGGGCTTGTTTTCAGCAAATCGTCCGTCTATTAGATAACTTTTGGATTCACCATCATCAAGAATGGTTGAGTATTCTGCTTCTAGCAATTGTACATGTTCATCACCTCTGGTAATGACTTCTCGCTGAAATCCGCTGAGCGTATAACCATCTGTGGGATAGTTTTTCTTTATTGAATTGATGCATTGCTCCACTAGTTGATATGGGTCTTTGGGGGAGACCACTATTTCATTTAATAATTCAGATTGAGGAATTAATGTCAGTTCCAGAAATTCTGAATTGGAATAGAGTACTATGTCTGTTGAAGTATACCCAATGTGAGAAATTCTTAGGCTGACGCTCACGAGAGATTCGGGGTAATTGAGTATAAACTCTCCAAGTAAATTAGTAGTAGTACCCAGGCCGTTCTCAGGATCATACATGTGAGCGAAAGGAATTGGCTCAGAGGTTTCCTTATCCATTATTCTGCCTTCTATAATCGATTGAGAATTAGCGAAATGAAAGCTAACGACTGTAGCAATTAAGATTAATCTTTTCAGTTTGAACATCATTATGGAGTTATGCTGAAAGTAATTTATTCGCTTCTTTTCAATGAGTACTGCCTAGCAATCTTAATAATTGTTAAAGCATTCTTAATCTAATAATTTGGGGCAATTAGTTGGTAATCTGTAGGTTATGAAATTGGTTTTTAATGCTAAAATTTGAGGGTTTAAAATAAATGTGTTAAAAAGACACAATAAAGGAACTTTGCATCATGATAAAGGTTGTATGTATATACATACTAATAGATAAGATCATGAAAGATAAAGTAGTAATAATCAC
>CAXEKM010000280.1:0-1766 GCA_963996645.1 uncultured Marinoscillum sp. | reverse complement strand
GTAAGGTGATGAGTAATGGAAATGGTCGAATTAAGTTTCCTATCAATGAACCAGCAGAAGGTAAAAAGAAGTCTCAAATAGAAGAATACCTGGATTTTTACGAAGGAGCAGGCGTGCAGCATATTGCCGTAGCAACCGATAATATTGTAGAGACGGTGACAGCTCTTAGAGATAGAGGTATTGAGTTTTTACGAGTTCCAAGTACTTATTATGATGATTTGCTCGATAGAGTGGGTAAGATTGATGAGGATTTAGAGCCGCTAAAAGAATTAGGGATTTTGGTAGATCGTGATGATGAGGGATACTTGTTGCAGATCTTTACCAAACCAATCGAGCCTAGACCAACACTTTTCTTTGAGATCATTCAGCGAAAGGGTGCTAAGTCTTTTGGAAAAGGAAACTTCAAGGCGTTATTTGAAGCGATAGAAAGAGAACAAGAAATTCGAGGAACCCTATAATATTTAGGGTTTCCTGCGTTTGAAGGATTAGGTAAATGAGATATTAAAATCTCGATAAATTTGTGTGTATGAATAGGAAGTATGTTTTAATACTGTTCTTCGTGATGGGAGTGGTGGTAGTTGGCTATGGGCAATCTACTCGTGATGTAAATACACCTAAGGCACCAGCTCCGAGATATCAGGCTTTCAAAAAAGAGAAGAAAGGTTTTCTTTTTGGTCTATTTAAGAAGAAGAAACAAAAGCCACAGTTTAAAACATATCAAGAGGAATCGGCAGATTTCAGAGAGCGCGTTTCAGCTGTTTTGGAGCAAAAAGCAAAAGAAGAGCGTAAAATGGACAAAGCTCGCTACACTAATCCTTTATATTTCGGGCATAAAAAACCTCCCAAGAAGAGGAAAAATGGTAAGAAAAAGTTCTGTAAGGAATGTGGTCTTTGGCATTAGCCTATGAATATCAAACGATTTATTGAATCAACAAATCTTCAAACAACCATTACTGGGAATGATGTAGATGCTCTGATAGCAGAAGCAAAAGCATTGGAAGTATTCGGTGTTTGTGTACCTCCATTCTGGGTAAAAAGAGCCTCTCGGGAAATAGGTGATGCTGACTTATCCCTTGTGACTATTGTGGGTTTTCCCTTAGGATATCATATGACAGAAACTAAGGTTGAGGAAGCAAAGCTGGCCTTACGTGATGGTGCCAATGAGCTTGATGTGGTAATGAATGTATCTGCATTCAAAGACGGCATGCCATGGCCAAAAATTGAATTTGCTAAACTATCTAAGCTTGCACATGATCATGACGCCATGCTAAAAGTGATTATAGAAGTTGCGTATCTTACAGATGAGGAGATTGTCAAAGCTGCTAGACTGTGCTCAGATGCAGGAGTTGACTTTGTGAAAACCTCTACAGGAATGGTGACCAATGGAGGAGCTACTGAACATCATATTAAATTGCTCAGAGAAGTACTTCCTTCAAGTGTTGGCATTAAAGCCTCTGGAGGTATCAAAACAAGAGAACAAGCAATCCAGCTTATTGAAGCGGGAGCAGATAGAATCGGCACATCAAGTGCTGCACAAATTGTTAATGGTTAAATCATGGCGGTGAAAATACGAGTATTCGGTAAGGTTCAGGGTGTGTTTTATCGTGCAACTACAAAAACTGTTGCTGAGGATCTCGGCCTTACTGGCTGGGTGAAAAATGAAGCTGATGGATCAGTTTCTATCATCGCTCAGGGAGAGCGAGTAAGTGAATTAGTTGAGTGGACTAATAACGGCCCTCAGTTTGCTAGAGTTGATCGTCAGGAAG
>CAXEKM010000279.1:0-4377 GCA_963996645.1 uncultured Marinoscillum sp. | reverse complement strand
TGTAAACCATGTATCCTCCACACGTATGCACCACTCCTTTTGGCTTACCAGTAGAACCAGATGTATACAGAATGAACAGCATATCCTCTGAATCCATAACTTCTGCAGGACATTCTTTGGACTGACCTGCTATCGCATCGTGCCACCAGATGTCACGACCTTCCTTCATGGTCACATCGGTTTTGGTGCGCTCCACCACGATTACTTTTTCCACCGTACTACAGCTTTCCAAAGCTTCATCAACCACACCCTTTACATCTATGCTCTTCGCTCCACGGAAATTTCCATCAGAAGTCAAGACCATTTTAGCATCACAGTCATTGATTCTATCAGCCAAAGAACTAGATGAAAAACCAGCAAATACAATGGAATGTACCGCTCCAATTCGAGCACATGCCAGCATAGCCACAGCAGCTTCTGGAACCATTGGCATGTAGATAATCACACGATCACCTTTCTTAATGCCTTGAGCCTTCATCGCGTTAGAAAACTCACATACTTTTTCATAAAGCTCACGATACGTAAGTGTGATGGTATCGTCTCCCGGCTCATTCGGCTCCCAGATAATCGCCGGTCTATCTCCCATAATGAACAGGTGGCGATCGAGAATATTTTCAGTAATATTCATCTTACCATTTACAAACCATTTCACATCCGGACCATCAAAATTCCAATCCAGAACCTTATCCCAACGCTTCTTCCAGTGGAATGAATCCGCTATCTGGCTCCAGAATACTTCCGGTTGCAAAACACTCTTTTGGTACTCATGAATATAACCACTTAAGGTTTGTATTTTATGACTCATAGTTATGGGTTATTTACAATAAAAATCTATTTAATCTAAAATGCTTCTAATCTCGTCGAGTACAGTAATATCATCAATTGTCGATGGTATTTGCACTTCTTTATGATTGGCAATTTGCCGAATCGTTTTTCGTAATATTTTACCAGATCTCGTCTTAGGCAACCTGTTCACCACATGAACTGTTTTGAAACAGGCCACAGCCCCAATCTTTTCACGCACCAGATGAACCAACTCTTGCTCTATCTCCTCCTCGGTCATTTGATTGTCTGGATTTAGGACAATTAGCCCTACTGGAAGCTGCCCTCTTAGTTCATCTTCTACTCCGACCACAGCACACTCTACTACTGCAGCATGTGAAGCAACGACCTCTTCCATTTCACCTGTGGACAATCGATGACCAGAAACATTGATGACATCATCTACTCGGCCCATAATGAACACATATCCGTCCTGATCAATGAACCCGCCATCTCCGGTTGTATAAAAGCCTTCGAATATGGACAGGTACGAATTCTTATAGCCGTCAAAATCTTGCCATAAGGTGGACACACATCCTGGAGGCAAGGGCAATTTGATTGCCACAAATCCTTCTTCATTAGAAGTCACAGGATCTCCACTTTCATTCAATATTTGAATATCATATCCTGGAACTGGCTTGGTAGCGGAACCTGGCTTCACCTCAAACATTTCCAATCCACGCATATTCGCCACAATCGGCCAACCCGTTTCGGTCTGCCACCAATGATCGATTACTGGAATTTTTAATTGGTTGGACGCCCATTCCAATGTAGCCGGATCACAACGCTCACCCGCAAGAAACAAGGCTTCTAAAGAGGAGAGGTCATGTTTTTTAATGAAGTCACCTCTATAATCTTCTTTTCGGATTGCTCTAAAGGCCGTTGGAGCCGTGAAAAGCACTTTTACTCCATACTCTGCAATGATTCTCCAGAATACTCCTGCATCTGGTGTCTTGATTGGCTTACCTTCAAAAAGAATGGTAGAACATCCCTGAATGAGCGGCGCATAAACGATGTAGGAATGACCAACTACCCAACCAACATCTGATGCTGCCCAATAGGTATCTCCACCTTTGACGTGATAGACAAAATCCATGGAGTATTTCATCGCTACTGCATGCCCTCCATTGTCACGAACGATCCCTTTAGGTTTTCCGGTCGTTCCAGAAGTATATAAAATGTACAACGGATGATCTGCTGCCAGATGCACTGGCTCCATCGCATGCCCTTTGCTCATGACATGATAGAACCCAAGCTCCGTATCTCCATCCAGCGAAACAGGCTGTTCAGGTCGCTCATGAACGATTTTATAAGCTGGCTGATGCTGAGACTCCTCCAAGGCCTTATCAACAAAAGGTTTGTATGGGATGATTTTTTCAATCTCGATTCCACAAGAAGCGGTAATGATTGCTTTGGGTTTGGCATCGTCTATTCTTATAGCCAATTCATGCGGAGCAAAACCACCGAAAACAACGGAATGAATGGCTCCTATCCGAGCACAAGCAAGCATAGAAATAACCGCCTCTGGCACCATCGGCATGTAGATCACCACCGTATCGCCTTTCTCAATACCTAACTGTGATAGCCCTCCTGCAAATCTTGAGACCTGATCAAGCAGCTTTTTGTAGGTATAGGTCTTCTTAGTACTGGTAACTGGCGAATCATAGATCAAAGCGATTTGATCACCTCGACCATTTTCTACATGATAATCCAGTGCTAAATAGCAAGTATTCAGTTCTCCATCTGCAAACCATTTAGTTTGCCCTTGTTCATCCTGGATTAACGCTGACTGTGGTTGTTTGAACCAATCAATCTTTTTTGCTTGCTCCATCCAGAACTCTTCTGGATGCTCAATGCTGTGTTGATAAATCTCATCGTACATCATTCATGGGGTTTTCAATGAATCTACCTGGGTAATTAGATTTCGAGTACTAAACGGCTTAGTTATGTATAAATCAGCTCCCACTTCGTACCCTTTATCAATATCTGTTTGCTTCGTTTTCGCACTCAAGAATATGATCTTGATATGCGCTGTTTTATCATCATTTTTTATTTTCTGACACACCTCATAACCATCCACTTCTGGCATCATCACATCCAATAGGATAATGTCTGGTAACTCCATCTCCACAATATCAAGTGCTTCCCTTCCATCTCTTGCGATGAAAACCTGATAGCCACTTTTCTTGAGCAAAAACTCAAGTGACATCAAAATATTTGGCTCATCATCTACTATCAATACCTTACTTGACATGAATCTCTATTCGTTTATTGTTTCCAACTCTTCTTTAAATCGAGGTAAAGTGAAAATGAATGTAGATCCATTCCCTACTTCACTTTTGACCCAGATTTCACCTTCGTGCATATTCACAATTCGCTTGGTTATGGACAGTCCCAGCCCAGTACCTTTTGGTTTTTTGCGTGTTTGATCTCTGGCTTGAAAAAACTTATCAAAGATCCGATCGATGTTTTCTGCTTCTATTCCTTTTCCATGATCCGTTACAGAAACCATGACATTCTGCCTCCCTTCTACCAGCACCTCGATGATCGAACTATCAGAGGAATATTTAATTGCATTGGATATCAAGTTATTCAGCACTTGTGTCAATCGATCATAATCACCATTAATGAAATACACATCTCCGCATTTCAAATCAACTTTCAAATCCCGGGATTTCAACTGCCCTTCAAATGATTCAATCACTTCTCTAGTCAACTCACAGATATCAAGCCTTTCCATATTGAAATCTAACTGACCAGACTCCAGTTTCTCCAAATCCAACACTTGATTGATCAGGCGAGTCATGCGCTCGGTTTCGTCAACCACGGTCGCCAGAAAACGCTTTCGCTCCTCATCTGTCAAATCCGGATTGTCATGAATGATTTCGGTCATGGCGCGAATGGACGTCAGTGGTGTTCTCATTTCATGCGTCACTGTCGAGATGAAATCATCCTTTTCCACATCCAGGTTCTGAAGTCTTGAGTTAGCTGACTCCAATTCGTCTGCTTGTTTTTTGAGCTCTTTGGACTTGCTACTTAGCAGTTCATTTAGCTTGCTGATTTCCTTTTTCTCTCGAAGTAGCGCAACCACATCCGACAGCTCAATATCTTCCTCTTTGGAAATAGACGCGATCAGCATTCTAGCGGAAGATGCACCTATGGCTCCTGTTAGAAGTTTTTCTGCATGAGTTACGAATTGAGGATTTACCTCATCATTTTCATCAAGAGATATTCCTGTTGCTTTTTTAAACGAATTGATTTCTAAGGTCGCGATTCCCTTACCAAGAATATTTTCCATCACACGCTTCAAGTCGCGCTGAATCATCGTTCCTTTCCATACCAGCCGGTTACTCTGATCTTGATACTTGTAGTACTCTGTATAGAAATCAGCAAAGTTTCGCTCTTTACCCGACTGATCGTAAAACAAGGTGCCTAATATGAGGAATCCCACATTGAAAAATAGCGACCAGAACGTGCCATGAACAATTGGGTCGGTTAATTGAATTCCAAAAAGTGATGTTGGGTTTAACCATTCGATTCCGAACGGGCCCGAAC
>CAXEKM010000278.1:0-2954 GCA_963996645.1 uncultured Marinoscillum sp. | reverse complement strand
GTGATTCGAGTGCAGGTGGTAACCGTGAGCAGGAGATCGCTCAGATCTCGCGATCCTTGAAAATGATTGCCAAGGAACTGAACGTGCCGGTAATTGCTCTATCACAGTTGAGTCGGGCTGTGGAGACCAGAGGTGGAGATAAGCGTCCGCAGCTTTCGGATTTGAGGGAATCAGGATCTATTGAGCAGGATGCCGATATGGTAATGTTCCTGTATCGTCCAGAATACTACGGTATCACACAGGATGAAAACGGTATGCCACTCCAAGGTCAGGGTATCGTAATCATTGCTAAAAACCGTCATGGTAAGTTAGAAGATGTGCCTCTTAAATTCATTGGTAAATACACCAAATTTGAAGATTTGGATGCTCCACTTTCAGGTGGAGGCGGTGATACATATGGTCATTCGTTCCCATCAGGTGGAGGAAGTAATTCTGACTTTACTATTACACTTCCTAGTAAAGCCAACGATGGTGGTGGCGGGGGTGGTGATGGAATGCCATTCTAAAGTCAATAGTTAAACAACATTCAAAACACCCCAATATGAAAGCTCTTGTTGTTAATGCCATAGATGGTAAGTTCTCTCTTGAAATGATTGATAAGGCCATTCCTGAAATCAGGGATGGCTATTGTCTGGTCAAGTTGAAAGCAGCAGCACTCAATCGTCGTGATTACTGGATATCCGTTGGGAAATATCCCGGAATCCAACATGGCACTACTTTGGGTTCTGATGGCTGTGCGGAAGTAGTTGAAGGAAGTGCTTACTGGAAAGGAAAATCCGTACTGCTCAACCCAAATCAGAACTGGGGTGACAACCCAGCAGTGCAATCAAGTTCATATACTATTTTGGGTACTCCATTGGATGGTACACTAGCTGAGTATTTATTGATTCCAGAAGATCGACTTACGTTGAAACCTGAACATCTATCAGATGAAGAGGGAGCCGCTGTGCCTTTGGCTGGGCTTACCGCATTTCGAGCGGTATTCACGAAAGCCAATATTCAAAAAGGCAATAAGGTATTGGTTACTGGAATTGGTGGTGGAGTTTCTCATTTTGCTTTGATGTTTGCGGTAGCGGCAGGTGCCGAAGTATATGTGAATAGTAGCAGCCAGGAAAAGCTAGACAAAGCCCTATCTCTTGGGGCGGCTGGCATATTTAACTACCGCAATGATGATTGGGTAAAACAAGCAGCTCGAGAAGTGGGTAAGTTTGATGCCGTGATTGATAGTGCTGGTGGAAATGCTATCAATGACTACTTAAGATTGGTTAAGCCCGGAGGTAAAATCGTGGTTTATGGCAGTACAACTGGTAAAACCGAAGGTCTGGATCTATTTAGGCTTTTTTGGTCACAGGTTTCTTTGGAAGGATCTACAATGGGAAATGATTCTGAATTTGAGCAAATGGTTCAATTTGTTTCTAAGCATCAGATACATCCTTCGATAGATAAAGTTTATGCCTTTGAGAATGGGGTTGATGCTATCAATTCCATGGTCAATACCGCACAGTTTGGGAAAACAGTCATTCGCTTTTAAGCAGTCAGTCTTACTTGTCCGTTTATTTTATCAAGTAATTCATTTGGCTTAAAAGGCTTAGCTAAATATTCATCCATTCCTGCTTGAATGCATGAGTCAATGTCCTCCTTTAGAACTGAAGCAGTTAAAGCTATGATTCTAACATCATTATTCGGTACATCATTGTTTTTTCGAATGAAACTTGCAGCATCTAAGCCATTCATGATAGGCATCTGAATATCCATTAGAATGACATCATAGTTCTTATTGTAGATAGCATCAATGGCTTCCTGTCCATTTTGTACCATATCTAGTTCTACATCATGATTGTCTAGAATTGACTTTACGACCATTTGGTTGATGTAATTGTCTTCAGCAAGCAAGATTCTCATTTTGGATAGATGTACTTTGGTCGAAGTGAGCTGGGTAGGCTCTTTGATCTCAATAGGTGCTTTGTTTAACTGTATTTCAAATTTGAAGCTTGTGCCTTCTCCAAGTTTGCTACTAACCTCTAGAGAGCCACCGTAAAGTTCAACAAGTTGCCTGGAGATGTTCAGACCTAATCCAGTCCCTCCATATAAGCGAGCTGTTTCATTGCCTCCCTGATCGTATGGAGTAAAGATGTCTTTCATTTTGTCTTGAGGAATCCCTCTACCTGTGTCGTTTACTTCAATTGCTAGACGATAGCCATCATCATTTTTCACACATTTGGCAACGACATCCACTCCGCCCTCATTGGTGAATTTTACAGCATTGCTTATTAAGTTCATCAATACTTGTGTCAGTCGTACAGGATCACCTTTTACTTTATTGGGAACACTCAGGTGAATGAAAGATTTAACGTTAATCCCTTTTTTCTGAGCATTTGGTTGAAAGGTATTTACAGCTGCTTCTATGGTTTCTATTGGATTAAACTCGATGTTCTCAAGAGATAATTTACCTGCATTTATTTTGCTTAGATCAAGGATTTGATTGATTAATTCGTGAAGTGTATTGGCGCTGTAGTTTGCAGCTTCTAAGAACTTTCTTTGTTTTTCATCTAAGTTGGTTTCAAGAATCTGTGAGATTAATCCGATGATTCCATTCATTGGCGTTCTGATTTCATGGCTCATCTTAGATAAGAAGTTGTCCTTTTCTTCAATATCTCGTCTTGTCTTTAGTTCAGAATGCCTTAGGTTGGTTCTTATGCGTTGAATCTGACTTTTATTACAAGAATATTCGAAAATCCGTCCGATTGTAAATGCAATGAAGGAAATTCCACCCACAAGTAGGAGGATTTGTATCCAGTTGATTTCAAGTGACTTAATAGTTAGTTCCATGTGTGCTGTAATTTGACGTTACAGATACAAATGTCATAAGTCAACCGTTGCAAAACATGAGTATACTACGCTATTCTAAAATGTAGCGAATCCCGTAGTGCTGTAGGGAAAACACCTACCTCTTG
>CAXEKM010000277.1:0-5288 GCA_963996645.1 uncultured Marinoscillum sp. | reverse complement strand
TTTTGTCCAGGTCAATCCAAGATCTAGCCGATGATAAGCAGCCATTCGGTAGTCATTTCGATTGCCGTAGTTAATGACTTCTTTGTACCAATAGGTGCCAAAAGAGCCTTTATTGTTAGATGGATAGGTTGACTTTGGCAAAGTGATGGCATTTCCTGTGCCATATACCCAGGAGCTGGAGATGGACCATTTTTGATTGATCTGGTAAATTCCGACAAGGCTCAAGTCATGTCTTCTATCATATTTGTATGGAAATGATTTGCCAAAATTGATTTCCTCAAACTGTCTGTTGGTCCAGGATAGCGTGTATCCGATCCATCCAGATAGATTACCGGATTTTTTCTGTATTAATAATTCTGTTCCATAACTTGTGCCAGTTCCGGAGGTGACTTTGTCTTGCCAGCCTGTACTCAAACCAAAGAACGAAGACCCCTCTTTGTATTCAATTAAGTTGTTCATTTCCTTGTAGTAAGCTTCTAAGCTGAATTCATACCCATGATATGTTTTCGCAGAACCAACGGCTACTTGCCAGCTGGTTTGAGGTTTTATTTGATCGGTGGTTGGAACCCAAAGATCCGTAGGTAGGCCAATTCCACTATTGGTTAACAGGTGAATGTATTGTGTCATGGACGCGAAAGAGGCTTTGAAAGAAAGTCCGTTTGACAGAAGATATCTGGCCGATAGCCTTGGTTGTAAGCTTTGATAGGGCTTTTTATCAACCAAAAAAGTTGAATAATGTAAGCCTACATTCGCTCGAAGTTGGTTGGAAAACTGGATATCGTTTTCTATGTAGGAGTAGAATTCCAAGGAATTTATTTTACAGTCAGAAAGAGTGGTGTCAGATTCGTTGCTGCTGTCATACCCAAATACGCCAGGAGTAAACAGATGATTAGTAGAAGATATTCCAAACCTCAAATTATGTAGGGGGACTGGCAAATAGTCAAAATCAGCTTTTATTGAGATGTCACGGACCCCAGAGTAATATTTGATATGTTCATCAGTAATTGTGGATTCGCCATCAGCAATCAGGTGGTCGTTGAATTGATTGAATATTTGAAACTGATATCGGCTAAATGTTCCTGAAATATTACTGAATAACTTAGGGCTATACACATGATTCCATCGTATTGCAGCGATTTGATTTCCCCAACCTAATCCAAACTTTTCTCGTGATTTAAATGATTCTGTTTCATTCTGGTACTCAAAATCGGACTGGCCATATCCTTTGTCTTTCCCATTAAAGAAGCTCAAAAGGACTCGGTCCTTTTTGGAGAACTTGTAGTTCCATTTGGCATTCACATCATAGAAATAGTAGCCACCATTCGTCCCTCCATCAGTATTCGATTTGATAATTGGTTGAGTCAATAGGTCAATATAAGTTCTTCTTCCTGAGACAATGAAGGAGGACTGGCTCTTTTTTCCGATTGGTCCATCTATGGTGAGTTTTGACGAAATTAGCCCTATAGAGCCCTCCGCTCCATATTTTTGATTGTTGCCTTCTTTCATAGAAATATCAATTACTGAAGAAAGTCTTCCTCCGAAACGTGCAGGAAACCCTCCTTTGGTGACATTGACATGATTGATGGCATCTGGATTAAATACGGAGAAAAACCCGAATAAATGGGAAACATTGTACACCGGCACACCATCCAATAGCACCAGGTTTTGATCTTGTCCTCCTCCTCTCACATACACTCCACTGGATCCTTCACTTCCGCTTTGTATGCCCGGAAGCAGCTGCAGCACTTTTAGAATATCCGATTCACCCATAAGTACAGGTAGAGCTTTGATCTGCTCCACAGGAACATCGATGGAGCTCATTAGTGGTGATTGCTCAATTTGTTCCTCTACGGTGATCATTACCTCATTTAATAGTTCTCCAGAAGAAAGCGGTATATCCAGCCATAAATCTTCTTTGAGTTCTAGGGTGACGGTTTTTGATTGAAATCCTACGAACGAGACCTTTAGTTTTATGAAACCAGATGGAAGTGTGAGAGAGTAAAAGCCGAAAGAGTTAGTGAAGGCCCCTTTTGTAGAAGCAGAATCAAGAACAGTGGCGCCAATTAGGTTTTCACCAGAATTTAAATTTTGCACATAACCACTGATAGTGAAAGATTGTGCCTGAAGTGTAAAAACAAAGAATATCAGACAACAATATGTACTTAAAACCTTCAACTCAGATGATGTGAAATCAGATTACTATAGCTAATTTTTGAATTCAAATCATTGGGTTTGTGAAGACTTTATTCTTTCTAATTGACCTGTTAATTTTTGGCTGGAGATCAAAGTTTTGAGAATTTTTTGGGGCTAACTCAATCATATCAAATGGTGATTAAATAAAATGACAAGACATAGAATATAATCAAAATCCGGTAAAGTTTCACTTTAATAGCTCATTCTAATGTATTCTTGAATATTTATTTTACTCGATAGGAAGTGGTAACTGTGGAGTAGCTGGCAAGAATTCCTATGCCATTGTTTACATTAGAATAAACCAATGCTGGTTCGGCAAATGGATTTTCATGAGAGATGGCTTGATTTTCGAGACTTGTGAAGTATTGATAGTAGGCTTGTGAAACATGTCTGAGTGTCAAAATGAATGCAATTTGTTCTGAAACATAGCGGTCTTCATTGCTGTAAGTAAATTCTATGGTTCTCTCATGTGTTTGCCCGTCAAATAAAGCATCCGAAAATACGCGTACGGTATCCTTTTTATCGAATGGGTCCAGGTTAGTGCCTACTTCCCAGAAATCAATGCCAGAATATCTACCACCATTCTCACCGCCATAGAATACTTCTAATTCAAGGTCATAAAAATTAGGACCAATTGGGTCATCTATAGAATAGGTGAGTCGATAGGTGTATTCTTCATACAAATTGCCGGAAGGCTCGGGTGTAATGGTTTCTATTTTTAAATTTTGTATTCCATCTGGAATTCGGTCTTCGGCTACTATACTTTCAAACCCATTAGCTTCTGCAGTAATTTTATATGTTTTACCTTCTAGAACCTTATAGTTAAGGCTATAAATGCCCTGATTTATTTCTTCACATGTGTCAACCAATTGTTCATTTTCATATAGTAGAACGGAGGCTCCAGAAACAGGTCGAAATTCCCTTGCTGAATCTAAAATATCTTTGCTTTCATAGAGTTCAACCCAATTCCATTGAAAACGCGTTTGTTTGAGAATACAGTTCATTACCAATTGAGGATTATATTCCTGCTCTTCTACTTCAATCAGTTTTTGACAGCTTAGAAGAGCAGGTATGAGGAGAAGGAAATAGCTTTTCTTAAAGGGACACATTTTAGTTATTCATTCTCGACATCTATAGTCAATAAGTAGCTCCCATATCCAGCAAAAACTCCATATCCATTTTCTATATTATTATATACTGGAGCAGGTTCAGCAAATGGATTTTGATTGGTATTGATTTGCTTCTGTCTTGATATGGAATAGTTATAATAGGGATCAGAAAGGGTTCTTAATTCCAAATAAATTTTACGCTCTTCATTAAAAACGGTGTCTTCATAATAATTGTAGTTGTTATAATGGAAGTAAATTTTTTTTGTAAACTTCTTTCCATTGAACAACTCATCAGATATAATAGGCGATTCCTCATTATCAGAAAACTCATCTAGATTAGCTCCTTCTTCAGTGTAATAGATAGTATTTCTCCTCATACCCAAATTGATATAGTAGCTGGTATCCTCATCATCATAGTATTCATAATAAGGTTCCTCTTCATAAACTTCGACCTGATAATAGTTTTGATCTATCGGGTCTTCAAAGCTGTATGTCAAATCTATTCTGTATACATATTCTCGCATTTCTTGAAAGCTTAATTCCTCAATGGTTAGTGACTCATTGACTTCAGGAGCCATGTCAAGTGAGGAGGCTGTCGTAAAGCCATCTTTGAAAACACTTATAGAATATGTTTTTTCAGTTTTTGGCTCATAGTTCAAGGTGTAATCTCTAGTTTCATCCTGAATAGCAAAACCGATAGAGTTTCCATCTTCAAAGAGCTCCACAATCGCGCCATCAATGCGTTGCTCATCTTCATAATAACCAAAATCATTGCCTTCAAGTATTCCTTTTGTTTCGTAGACGCCTATAACAAATGTGGTGTCGTTTGTGCCAAAAATTGAATTGATGACCAATGCTGGTTCGTGCTCTGGCAAGTCTACATCAATGATGGTTTCACATCCTACAGTCCATGCTGCCAGACTCACGCCAAACAGGTTTATTAATAGTTTATTGATCTTCATGGCTTAGAATTTAAAACTGTATTTAACATAAGGAATGATAGGGAAGAGGCTGTATTGGTAGAAGTGTTTGTTGCCTTGATTGTCATACCCATCTTCTATGTAGAATGGATTTTTTCTGTTGTAGACATTGTATGCTCCTGTAGACCATGATCTTGTGCCATTTTTCTTTGGCTTGGTCCAGGTTAGCCCAATATCCAATCGGTGATATGAGGCCATGCGGAAGTCATTTCTTTCGCCATAATAGGTGATGTCACTGTAGTAAAATCCACTGGTTCTTTCGTCAGGATAAGTGAATTTGGGCAGGGTCATGGCATTGCCTGTTCCGTAAACCCATGTAGATGACAGTGAGAATTTTTCACTGAACTGATAGGTTCCTACGATGCTGAGATCATGTCTTCGGTCATATTTATAAGGATATGTTTTTCCAAAATTGAGTTCAGCAAAGGTTCTGTTAGTCCAGGATAGGGTGTAGCCTATCCATCCTGATAGCTTACCCGTTTTTTTCTGGATCAAAAACTCCGCTCCGTAACTAGTCCCTTCTCCACTGGTAACTTTGTCTTGCCAGTCAGTACCCAGGTTAAAGAATGATGCACCTTCCTGATACTCGATCAGGTTGTTCATCTCTTTGTAATAGCCCTCAATGCTAAATTCATAGCCTTGGATCGTTTTTGCAGCTCCAATAGCGGCCTGCCAGCTTGTTTGTGGTTTTACTCGATCAGTTGCAGGAACCCAAAGATCCGTTGGTAATCCAATACTACTATTGGTCAACAAATGAATGTATTGAGCCATGGTAGCATATGATGCCTTGATGGACAAATCGTCCGAAACGAGGTAACGTAAAGAAGCCCTTGGCTGGAGCGAATGATAGTATTTACTATTGACAAGAAAACCAGAATAATGAGCTCCAAAGTTTGCTCGAAGCTTTGTACTAATACTATAGTCATCCTCTACATAGGCATAGAATTCCCCGGCAGTAGTTTGTGCACTATTAATGACAGTGTCCTGTTGTCCTTCAGTGCTGGTG
>CAXEKM010000276.1:0-3679 GCA_963996645.1 uncultured Marinoscillum sp. | reverse complement strand
CTTAGTATTTCTACCTGATCTTCTTCTTGTCGTTGCGTAACGATTTTAGATTGACCTGGCTTTCTTCTGGCAAGTTCATTTTGAATGAATTCCATATCTATTGGAATTCCTGCAGGACAACCATTGATGGTAACGCCTATTGCGGCACCATGTGATTCCCCGAATGTAGTTATGCTAAAAATCTTTCCGAATATATTTCCCATCTCTTCTTTGATTCTATATCAACCAAACGGGCAAAGATATTCGCATTTGCTTGCGATCAGCTATGTTTCGTAGGATTTTAAGCTGCTTGCTTCTATAAAATTTGGCTTTCTTATTTTTTGAATACCATATATCCTGTCAAGCCTATCATAATGACGATAAAAACGTTCATTAGGATCTTCAGCCAGGAACTTTCATTCATTCCGGCCAGCGTGTTGTCTTTAAATTCTATGCCGTCATAGAATGACCCCATGTCATTGGCTAAGATGTATTCATTTTTTCGGCTAGATCCTGTAACTACAAGAGTTTGCTGAGACTTCAAGGTGTCATATTTCTCCTCATCTGGATTGAAGTAGATCCATTGGAAAAGGTCACCTAATTTGTATTCTCCAGGTTCATTTGGAATGCCGTAATAGTTGAAGCTTTTAGTGCCTGTTACCCGTCCAGATGAACGATTGATATCTTGTTTAACATTCGGAGCATACAAGTCAAAAGCGTCTGTTTCGGGAAGGACAGGTTCTTCCATCGCACTGATATTTCCTTCTCCAATAATGTTGAAGGAATAGTTGAAGCTCTCTCCAGTTTTCACTTCCAGGCTGTTGATTTTCTCCGCTAGTCTATAGTCCCCTACTGCTACACGCTCTTTGAGTGGGTGAGGAGGTAGCTCTCGTACTTTCACTGCCTTTGGCTTGGAGTAGAAGGTTTCATAGTCTTCCATTCTGTTTCTACCGAAGAAGGATGGGTTTTTAGCTACTTTATACTTGATCAATTTCAATCCTACTGACGGGAAAGAAATGTCTTGCAGGTTCAGAGGATAGAATGCTGCCTGGTAGATTTTATATTGTGTATAGGCTCTGTTGTTAATAGTAACCGGCTGTCCGTTGATGTTGTCAATGTTGAAATTCTCCTCCCAGCAACTGGATGGTTTGATGTCTTTAACAATGTCTGTGATTTGCTTACCCAGATCATAAAAACGCATATCTGCTCGGTTCGATTCAGCTACATAAAACGCAAGTGATGTGGTGAATCCTTCACCAACATATACTTCAGATTTGTCAGTAGTTAAAGCCAGGAATGCGTCAGCTTCCACGTCTATAAACTCTGTAGGCTGAGACTCTCTGTTCCTAAACATGTCAAACGGATCTCCAAAAGGGTCGTTTGATCTTCGCTGTTGCTGCTGAGCTTCCCCCACTTTAATGGTAAAACCTGAGACGGAAATATTTTCTCCGTTAACCTCCATGGCAAAGCCTGGAACGTTGAAATTTCCTTCTCTTGTTGGCTGGTAGTTTTGTGTGATACTTTGTGAAGAGGTCATCTTCCCGTTAACAAAACTGGTCGATGAGGACGAAGAAGTTCCTCGTTTCACAAATCCCTCTATGTCTGGAAATGGACTGTAATTTTTTAGTCGCTCATTTTCAACGGTAAGTGTAATCTTAAAATATTGATTTACAGCTACATCTGTTGATCCGATAGCGATTTTCTTATCCTGTGCGAAAGCACTTGATAGTAAAACCAAGATAAAAAAACAACCTAACCCTAAAACCCTCGTATTTATCATAAGTTATAATGAAAACGATTGCAAAATGTCGTTCAATCTTTAGCAGTAAAGCTAAAAATTGTTTAACTTTTCCTTAACTGCGTTTTCAAAGGAAAACGTCAAATTTACATCATTAGTTAACCCTTTAACAAAATTTTAGATTTATGTTAGAGTATTTCAAAACCATTCTCTCCAAAGTGAGTTTTGACCGGTGGCTCTTTGAGAAAGAGCTGAAGAAAGCAATTAAGTCTCTCGTCCCGGATGAAATTATGACCTTACGGGACTGGTGTTACGATCAATTCGGTCAAGTTTATCAAGCTATATTGGACAAATGCTTCAAAAAAGCATTAGCCTAAAATTTGAAAAGCCTCCACATGGAGGCTTTTTTTTGTTCTTACAGTTGATTTAATAATTCACTAACAGCTCTTTCCAATTGCGGATCTATTCCTTTTGCCTTGTAAGCAGGAGGGTTCGCCACAATAATATCCGGTACGGCAGGACCATGTTCCATATTCTCTTCTGTTGCCTTTACATACCATGCTCTAAATGGCATTCGTACGTAAGAACCATCTATCAGTCCATATCCACCGGTTGAAATTACAGCTCCAAAAGTTGGTTGTCCTACAAGAGTTCCCAACCCTAAGGTTTTGTAGGCATGGGAGAAAATTTCTGCATTGGAATAGCTATTTGCATTGCACAATGCAATAGACGGTTTGGTCCATGCTGCTAATGGAAGTCGCTCAGAGAATGGATAGGTTTCTTTGAAATTTAAGTGCTCATCTTCCAGGCTTTCTGCAGCTCCTCTTGGTACAGTATAAGCATGTTGCTTGACTGTCAGCACAGCCATTAAATAATCGGTGGTCCATCCACCTCCATTGTAGCGAACATCAATCACAATGCCTTCCTTTCCATATCCAGCAGCCATTAACTCTCTTTCGAATCGCTCGAAACTCGTCCAATTCATTCCTCTGATGTGTAGATAGCCCAATTTTCCATTGGAGTATTTATCTACTAGCTGTCTTCTGGTTTCTACCCAATCATCATATAGTTCATCGCGTAAACTGTTAACTGGCCAAATGATGACTTCTTGTGATTTTGCTGATCGGGTGACTTCTAATAGAATTGGGTTCTTGTTTTCATTGACAAGCAATGAGTAAAAGTTGGTAGATTCTGTTACAGGCTCCTGATTTACCGAAGTAATTAGATCTCCTACTAAAAGCTTGCTCTCAGATCGGTCAGCTGGACTTCCCGGAAGAACTTTAGCCACTTTAAAACCTTTGGAAGTATTAACTCCAGAAATACCTAATAGGCCAGTTCTCTGAGATTGTGTCTCTTTCGGGTTTTCACCGCCTCTAAGACCCATGTGACTCGCATTGAGCTGTCCAAGCATTTGGTTATAGATGTATGTGAAGTCTTCTTTGGTACTAGCCTTCAATGCAAGTGGTTTGTACTTTTCTTTCAGCGCTTTCCAGTTATACCCGTGGAAGTTTGGATCATAAAAGCCTTGATCTAGTGCTCTCCAACCTTCTTCAAAGATTTGATTGAGTTCCGAGACATAATCGATGTTTAAACTTGAGGAGGTAGAAAGTGTTTCTTTCTTGTCATCGCTTGTTTTGATACGCTCCAATTTTCCTCCACTAGAAACCAGATAGATGTATTTTCCATCATTGTCCAGTGATAAGCCGTTTGGTCTTAGGTTGCCTCCGGCAATTTCTTTATTGTCAGACCCATCCCATTTGATCTTGTAAAGGTTACGTTCCACCTCATAGTCCATTCTTCCTGCAGAGCCCAGGGTGTAATAAATGAATTCTCCTTTTTTGTCGAATGTAAAATCTGATTCATTTCCAGCGAAGGATGTTACCTGACTAAGTCGATTATATATTTTATCGAAATCAATTTGAATGGCAGGAGTCTCAGAAGCTTCTTCTTTGTTTTTATCCT
>CAXEKM010000275.1:0-9337 GCA_963996645.1 uncultured Marinoscillum sp. | reverse complement strand
GTCCCCAGTAGCTAATTCGAAAGTGCCATTTTCAATGATGATATGACCGTTGGCATGCATGGCATCATCAGAACTGTTGATAACAAATGTTCCGTTAGAAATCACGAACTTCTGTCCTGCCTTCATACCCTTGGTGGAGCTATCACCAATACTTGAAGAACTTCCTCCTCCTGCAGTAATGTTGAAGGTACCGTCCACCACGAGTAAATCCGTCTCTGCAGCAAATCCATCTCCATCTGTAGTTATGGTATAATAACCTGATTCAATCAATATATATCCGCGCTCAACATCCTCGTCTTCATCCGACTTAAAAGCATCTCCTCCACTAACAATATTCATCGTGGAATTTCTCAAAACCAGGTAGTCTTTACCACGAATACCATCATCTACTGCGTTGACTTCTATCTCTGGTCCGTCGATAATCAACCCGTCTTTACTGGCGATGGCATCATTGTAATTTCCATTAACTATCAATTTGCCACTACCGTAAATAGAAAGATCGTCTTTGCTAAAGAATGCTGCATTGGGTTCGTCCTCATCCTCTTCAAAAATGTAATTAGAGCTATCTGTAAAACTGTTTTCAGTGCCATCAGCAATAATAACTATCGCTTTTTCTGCACCCCAGATATTGACTGGTGCGGTCGTCGATGAACTGACAGAAACTCCGTCGAGGATAAGCCTAACCAGCTCTTCATCTTCGGTATCGACCACTATGCTTCCGTCTGTTAAGTTTCCCGTGATTCGGTAAGTTCCAGAAGTGGTAATGGTAATTAAGCTACCTGCAATAGTTACACTTTCTGAATTGACTGATGCTGTTGCCCCGGTCAAGGTGATCAAAACCTCTTCTGATTCATCCCATTCATCATCACCCTCTTCTTCATGAAAGCCATCATTTTCTTCCAGTACATCATCAACGTCCTCGTCCAGTAGATCTTCACTACTATCGATCAATGAGGTATCAGTTTCCTCATCATCCTGAGTGATCTCACTCAGGTTATCATTCTGTAAACAGGAACTCAATCCTATGATCAAGGCTAGGGTCAATGAAAAACCCAGCTCTCTAAATAATTCTATTTTCTTCATCATTACATGCGTTTGAATGGTTGCTACATCGTGCGATGCTTTTGATGATGTAAGACTAGCTTAGGTAGTTCAATGGTGAAAAAATATTCAACCAAGCACTACATTTTTTCAATGAACTATGAGCTTTCTAACTAAACTTGACCTACCGCGTTTTTGGTCAAAACAATAGTTGTTGATACCAAACATACAGCCTACTGACCAATGTCATTCCTCAACCATGGTCTGAGATATTCCTTTGGAACCAGCTTTATCTCTTGACCAAAAACCTCTCAATCATGTCCGATATTCTCCTTGAAAACTCAACTTACTCACGCGAAGACGTACTGGAAGCAGCACTAATGTACTTTGGTGGCGACGAACTCGCTGCCACCACCTGGATCAACAAATACTGTATGATCAATGATGAAAACCAGTATGCTGAACTGACTCCAGATGACATGCATGAGCGTATGGCTGCCGAGTTTTATCGGATAGAAAAGAAGTACCAGGAAAAATCAGTCGAGAAAGAAGCCCTTAGCGACTATGGTCAGCGTAGAAAACACTTAAAAGAATCAGTCATCTTCGAACTGTTCAAAGATTTCAAATACCTGATTCCACAAGGTAGTGTCATGGCTCTTTTAGGTAATCCGTTCCTGACAGGATCACTTAGTAATTGTGTGGTTATTGATGCACCAATCGATAGTTACGGTGGCATTTTCTATACGGATCAGCAAATTGCTCAGCTGTGCAAACGCCGATGCGGAGTAGGCTTTGATCTATCTACTATCAGACCAAAAGGACTTGCTGTGCACAATGCAGCTGGTACTTCTTCGGGTATCGTTTCATTCATGGAGCGATTCTCCAACACCACTCGAGAAGTTAGTCAAAATGGACGCCGAGGTGCACTAATGCTGACAATAGATATTGCGCATCCGGATATTGAGGATTTCGTGACAGTGAAGCAAGACCTTAGTAAAGTAACTGGAGCCAATATTTCCGTAAGGGTATCGGATGAGTTTATGAGGGCTGTTCACAGTGGTGAAGAGTTTCAACTCCAATGGCCTATAAAGAGTGAGAATCCTATCATCACCAAATACATTGATGCTAAAGAACTATGGAATACGATCATTGCGTCAGCACACAATACCGCAGAACCGGGCATTATTTATTGGGATAAGCAGCATCAATACAGTACTTCCTCGGTTTATCCAGACTTTGAAAATGCTTCCACCAATCCTTGCTCGGAAATCGCCATGCAACCAAACGACTCCTGTCGACTGATGGCACTCAATCTATTCAGTTTCATCAAACAACCGTTCACTTCAGAGGCACATTTCAACCACGAACTGTTTTATGAGGTAGTCTATGAAGGGCAGCGCCTAATGGATGACTTGGTAGATCTGGAGTTAGAGCACGTAACCGCTATCATCGAAAAAATAGCCAATGACCCAGAGCCTGGTCACATCAAACATGTAGAGGCAGACACCTGGAATCACCTGTACAGCAACGGGATGAAAGGTCGTCGAACTGGGCTAGGGTTCACCGCATTGGCTGACACATTAGCTGGACTGGGAGTGAAGTTTGATAGTGATGACGCATTGAAAGTGGTCAAAGAAATCATGCATACGAAATGCAAGGCTGAGTTTGATAGCTCAGTAGATATGGCCGTAGAAAGAGGGCAATTTGATGCCTTTGACCCTCAAATTGAGCAGACTTCTGACTTTATTCAATTCCTGGCAAAGGAGTTCCCAGACACCTATGAGCGCATGATGACACACGGTCGTCGCAATATCTCCATCTCTACAGTAGCCCCAACAGGCACGGTGAGTATGCTTGCGCAGACCTCCTCAGGAATCGAACCAGTATTTATGTTGTCTTACAAGCGCAGAAGAAAAGCCACAGAACTTTCTGAAAAAGAAGCCACATTTATTGATGATTCAGGAGACAAATGGGAAGAGTTTGATGTGTATCACAAAAAATTAGAAGACTGGAAAGCACTGTATCCTAACAAAGCAATTGAAGAGAGTCCTTACGCTGGTGCCACAGCTCCAGAAATTGATTGGCAAAAGCGAATCGAGTTGCAGGCTCTTATTCAAAAATATGTGACCCACTCCATTAGTTCTACAATCAACCTTCCTGCCGACACTACAGTGGAAGAAGTAGATCAGATTTATAGACAAGCTTGGCAACAAGGACTTAAAGGAATTACAGTATATCGTGATGGGTCGCGAACAGGTGTGCTGGTAAGTAAGGAAGAAACGAAAGAGGATGATATCATTGAAACAAAGGCTCCTAAAAGACCTAAAGAACTTTTAGCTAAAGTCGTTCGGTTCCAAAATGAAAAAGAAAACTGGATGGGCTTTGTAGGCCTGTTGAATGGTAAACCTTATGAAATATTCACTGGTCGAGCCGAAGACTCCTTTGCTCTTCCTGCCTATGTCAAAGATGGCTGGATCATTCGCACCAAGGATCAACGCACGAATAAGACCCGCTATGACTTCCGCTTTGTGGATAGCCAGGGATATGAAGTTTTGATCGCAGGGCTCTCTCGATCCTTTGATCAGCAACTCTGGAACTATGCCAAATTGATTTCCGGAATCTTAAGACATGGTATGCCACTCGTTGATGTGATTCACTTGATTGACAATCTAAATTTTGATCGCAATCACATCAATACCTGGAAGAATGGTGTTAATCGTGCGCTGAAGAAATTCGTCCCGGAAGGCACCAAGTCTAAAGACCACTTATGTCCACAATGTGGAGATGAAGAAGGACTAATCTTTGAAGAGGGCTGTTTGAAGTGTAAAAACTGCGGGCACACGGCGTGTAGCTAGACAAGATTCGTTAAACAATTTTCCACAGAGGTTATAACTTAAACACCATTCATCCTGTAAATCAGCTCCCCTCCCAGGAGGGGGTTTAAAGTACAAACACACCAAAATCGCTTCATAACACGTTAGTAATCTTAGTGTTAACGTAAAAAACGTGTTATGCAAAAAATCACCTTGATGACGCTGCTACTCATTGCAGTGCAACTAACCTATGCCCAAAAACAACCCGACTTTGTCAAATTCAAACCAGTACACATCGGGATAATACCCGGACTTGGCTCTTCAGGAGTCTACGGAATCAAGTACGAACACAATGTTAGTATCAACATTTTCTCAGGACATGCCTATGCCAATAACATCCTCAGCATTGCTGGAATTAGTCATTATCAGATCCAGAGAAGTCAGGGAATAAACATCGCAGGAGTTGGCAATATCCTCGGCGCATTTCCTTTTCTGAAAGACCGTGAAGCACAAGATAGTGTTGCTGAGTTCGGAGCTATACAAATTGCAGGACTGATTAATGGTGTGAATGGAGGAGGATTCGGAGGCCAGCTAAGTGCGGGATTCAACCTAATCACTGGTTCTATGAATGGCCTTCAAATCACAGGCATTCACAATGATGTTGCAAAGGCTTTTTCTGGCGGACAAATCGCATTAATCTCCAATCATATTGGTGATATGGGAGTTGCCTTCCAGTCGGCTTTTATTGTCAATAGAGCCAGAATGCTATCTGGTGTACAATTATTTGCCCTCTTCAATCATATTAGCCATGAACTGGATGGCCTTCAGTTGGGAGGTCTCAATGTGGTGACCAATCACAACAGTGAAACTTTTCGATATAGTAAGTTTTACTGGATGCAATTAGGCCTTGCTAATTTTGCCTGGAGAAACGGTGATGGGTTTCAAATGGGCCTGGTGAACTATGCTGAAGATCTCGGGTATGCTCAATTTGGTTTAATCAATATCTCCAAAAAAATCCCTCAATATCCTATTGCATTACTTAATCTGGCGCCAGATGCGCGTGGGTTCTTACGTGCTCATAACAATAGACTCTCTCGCTACAATGTGGAAATGTCTACAGGTTCCAAAAAATTACTCAATGCCCTTACCTATAGTTGGGATAATCAGAAAAAACGACAAGGGTTTAGTTATGCTCTTGGTAACCAAAAGAAAGATCCCCGGAAACTTCACAACCGCTATTTCTATGAGGCCTTTGCACAAGCAACTCATCTGGTAGAAAAAGGTCAGTCCATATGGAATCCAAATATGATCTATAGCGTGAAAGGCCAGTTTGGTCTAAATCCCTTTGATCACACAAAAATGCCTGACCTGTTCTTTTTTATCGGAATAGTAGGCAATGCCTCCTGGATAAAATCCGGGAATCAGGAATTAATAGAAGGTCCACTAGTTGCTCAGAATGGAAACCGTACATTTTGGGCTGATCTCAATTTCGGAGTTCAATTGTAGACAAGGTAAAACTTACCTACGCCAAAGCATGTAGCCAACCTTCAGACGAAAATTGACATACGTTTTCTTACCGAGGTTGGCTTCACTTAAAAACCGTTCTTTCTCCACAAAACTCGACTCTTCGAAAAATGGTGAGCGATCCACCGTAAAGCGAGACTCTCCAGCTCCAAGATCTCCTTCCAATACAAACCGATCAGCCCTCATTTGAATTCCTACATGGACCTGATACACTTTACGTGTAGTGCTGATATCACCCTCATAGTTCTGGTAATAAACACAATCGTCCCCTTCACATTCATACCCAATGATGTAATTGTCATTGATGGTCAGGTCACGTCTCTGATACGAGCCTCCAACATAGGTAGCAAAATCATAATACCCACTTCCAAATGTTGGTGAATACAGTCTCAATTCACTTCGGTATTTAAGACTGCTTACCAGCGTGGCGGTTTCATCTTCTCGGATATCACTGACGAAACCAACTTCCTGAGAAAGGGATAGCCACTTGATGAAAGGAAAAAACTCTAAGGCAAAAATCCAGGAGGGATCTTGCGGATTGGCTGCATTGGCCACATCTATTTTAGGAATCAGAATAGGATATTTGGTCACATGCTCAACGGAATCTTCCTGGGCAAAAACACTACTAGCGATACCCAGGAACAATAAAGTGATTATTAAAATTCTTTTCATTGGATGATGCTTAATTGTTCCAAAGTATCAGCATCTACCAGATATTGACTGATGCCATTGTTGTAAGTAAGGATGAGATGACTAGACAGACCAATGAGATCATTGCAAGGTACCTGAGTGTAAAAAGTGTCTAGAACTGGTTGGTAAGGTGTAGACAAATCAAACTTTTTCAACCCATAAACGCCTTCTCCTACATATAAGTCGCCATCATAAAAGGTAAGTCCTCTTGGCCTGATCATCTCGATGGTATCAACAGGGATTGGCTGACCAATTTCCGAAATATCCAGCGTTATTAAATAATTGATAGAAGCCTCTCGACAAGTCGTACCATTTCGAAGCGTTAAATAGGCAAAATCTCCGTTGGCAATAACCGGATCACAAGCCGTTTGGTGGTCATACTTGCTGATATAACTTGGAAGGTCGCGCTCAGTAATATCATAGATGTACACACCATTCTGTGCTCCCAAAAACAAATAATCCTTATAGATGTAAATGGTCTCCAACACGTCTAGACCTGGCATAGTCCGAACCAACTCTGATTGACCATTAGTCCCCAATTCGATGACTTTCAGGTCCGTTTCTGTAGCCAGATACAAATAATTGTCTTTGGTGACAAAACGTGAGCTGGAAACACCCACTCCTTCTATGCCATCTCCTGGACCAAATACATTTAGCTCTGGGTCTGCCCCGCATCCAAAGACAACAACAACCAGTATCAATAATATGCTTAGTTGCCTCATCTCTTGTAGCAGTCTGGTGATTGAATAATGTCTTTCTCCCAACCGATCACACGTCCTCGTTCAGGATTGATACACGAAAAATACACATCATGTCCCGGAGGATATTTATGCTCGTTATCGTCAAGAAACAATCCTTCAAAACGCTGAGTCACTTCAAAATCATCAAGTGAAACTTTAATAGTCACCAGATCCGACATATTGTTGGCATAAAGTAAGCCGTCATCAAAACTCATATCGGTATTTCCGGGAATGGCGATAAAGAATAGGTTCGTAGGCTTTGTGGGATCCGTATTGTCAAAAACGTGTATGCCTTGATTCAGTTCATTGACCAATAACACATTCCCATAAACAAAGATTTTACCTGCCAGATTAATGTCTCTACCTGACTCTTTACTGATCGTCAGCTGTTGACTATTGGCGTAGATAGGACGGTATGCTTCCATAGCTTCATCTGGAAACTCAGGAATGGCTGGTTCACATGAAATAGATATCCCTATTGCCGCCATAGCCAATAGGAATAGTAGGTTAGTTAATTTCATTAGGTTCGGTTTTCTTATGAGTAATGACCCACTGAAACTACGAACAGTTGTATAGTAAAGAAAACATACACAGAAAGAATTTCGTGTTATTTAGAAAAAAGATGCCGACAACTGGATATTCTGGGACCCCTTTAGCTAAAAAGCTAGGAATCAAATCAGGATTTGATATCAAGGTTTTCGCAGCACCATCTTACTATCTGGAACTATTTGACGACTGGCCAGAAGGAGTTAGTCAAATATCGAACCCTGGAACAGAGTCACTTGATTTCATTCACCTATTTGTCAAAGACAGTATTGCACTTGAAATGTTGGTTAGAGAAGCCATGCCATTATTGAAAAAGAATGGAAGTATGTGGGTTTCCTGGCCCAAAGGTACTTCAGGCATTAAAACAGATATTAATAGAGAATCTGTCAGGGACTATCTATTAAAAACAGGATTGGTAGACATAAAAGTAGCTGCAGTAGATGACCGGTGGTCAGCACTGAAATTCATGTATAGAACTGCGGACAGAAAGTAGGTTACTCGCTTATTTTTTGAATCCCGATATGACATCCTTCGATGCAATACGCATACATCAACTTTAACATGGCGTCATCAAAACTCATGTGGTACTTGTAAACTAATTGATCCGGATCCATCTCTTTTGGTTCCTCAGGAAAAAGCTCCAGCAAAGGGCTCCCCGAATCTTCGTTTATACGATAAAATCGAATGTCTTCAAGACCATCATAATTAGACATAAACTGATGATCTTCTCCAAATTGGATAAAGCGAGTTTCCTCAACCTTTTCAGTCACATAGCCAGCTCCGGGTGAATACCCAACCTCTACTACCTGCCACTTACCTTGAAGTTCGTTACCATCTGGCAATTCACTACAGCAGTCATCGCAGCTTATAGCCAGGAATAAAATCGCTATTAGGGTGATCTGTTTCATTACTCATTACTTACGGTGACTTATAATGACACAGATTTCGTGCCAGGAGTTGGAAGACCTCACACGATAAACGATATTTTCAATAAATATCGATCAATTAGGTATTTCACCTAAAATAATTAGCTTTTCTTTAGTATATTCGTAATTATTAACTGATATAAAATAATTCACCGAATATGACACTTCTCAAAGTACACGACTTTCAGCAAGAGCTAGCTTCAAAATTCATCAAGAAAGCAAAAGCAATGATGCAGTTGAATAAAAGTGATCATGAGAAAATGCAGTTGATCTACCTCGAAGGCCAGGAACTTGGCTTTTGCAATGATGATATTGATATACTTCTTGAGGAGCTGAAGTAATCAGTCTCCTCTCACCAATTGTTTTACGTCATAAACCAATCCTACAGAAAGTACTGGACCTTGATAGACGTTGGCACTCTTAACTGGGCCATCGATGTAACCAAAGTACGTCAAATCGATTCCCCACACTTCCGTGAATTTGTAGAAAGCGCCTGCAAATAACGAACTAAACTCTGTGCCTTCTCCACGAATAAAACTTACAGCCGAAGTTCCATCTCCTAGGGTTTGCTGCAGCTTTACTCCTCCTTTTAACCAAAGCGTGGCAAAGGGATTGTATCCAACCTCCACACTTTCCATCAGTTGATTACTCAAAGAGATGTCCTGATATTTTGTGCGATAATTGAACGTACCATAAAGATTGATATATGCAGGCAATGGATACAACGAACTCGAAATGGCCAATGTTGTAAACACGTTGAATTCACCGTCTCCAGTTGGTAGATTAATATTTCCTAAAGCCGGATTCTCATTTTGAGCATACTTGTTTGCCTTAGCAATTGGTAATTCTGGCACTATGGAAAGTGACACAGGAATCTTTTTCACTAAAGCATACTTGACTCCAAGTTTCAAATCTCCAGTACCATACACGCTCTCGGTAGTTTCGAATCCCTGACGTTTCAGCATTGGCCAATCCACTAATACTGTCAGCCGGTCTGTAATACCATATTCTCCATACAAGCCTATGGCCTGTTGGCTAAATTGACTAGTGGTCATCT
>CAXEKM010000274.1:0-3926 GCA_963996645.1 uncultured Marinoscillum sp. | reverse complement strand
CCCGAATTTTACAAGAAGAGGAATAGGTCGAGAACTACTTCGCATTTGTGAAGAAGAAGCCAAATCCAAGGGATTCAAATCACTGGAGCTGGTTGCAACTCTCAGCGGAGTACCTCTCTATGAAAGTTGTGGATATCAAAAAAGAAAACTCATCCATATTGACCTGGGGAACAATTTGTTTGGAGATGCTTATGAGATGTGGAAATCAATTATGTGTTAATCCACCATCTTCAAATAACGCTAGTCATGTGCCAATTCTAAAAACTCACCCTTCCCCTTTTCAGTCAAATAGGGATAGATCACTTCAAACAACAACTTGTGATAATGGCTAATAATTGACTGGCTTTCCTGTTGAAATAATTCGGCAGCGTTGATCCAGTTATCGCCCAGTATGTTCATCCGTTCGTAAAGGTGATCATATTCAGCCTCGAACTCAGCAGCTCTAATTAAATCCTCTTCAATCATCTTCCCAAACAGGTACAAGTATTGTTGTTTACGTGTTTTTTGAAGCTCCAAATAATGTTCCTTAAGGACTAAATCTGCATTCAAGACACTATACAAGTCCTTTAAGATAAATCGATAGTCATAAAGGATCTTCATAGAAACATAGGTGCTTTTATAGATCAATGAAAGAATTGATTGCTGCTGGACAACCTTGTTCATCTCTTCATCCATATGACCAACTAGCTGAAAATACAATCCAGAAATGATCTCCGCCTTAGTTTTAAAATGGTAATTCAAATTACCCTGACTGATTTCCAAAGCACCTGCAATCCTTCTTAGCGTCACTTCCTTTACCCCTTCTCCATTGAACAATTCCAATGCCTTGTTCAATATTCGCTCCTTTGTTTTCATAAAATTAGTAACCTTGACCTAATTTAGTATATTTGACCTAAAAATAGTTAAATAATGGAAGTTTCGATAATTGGAGGTGGGATTACTGGATTGACCACCGCGCTAGCACTTCAAAAAGTAGGTATAGAATCCACCGTTTACGAGCAAGCTCAAACACTCAATGAAATTGGTGCTGGAGTATGGCTTCAACCGAATGCCGTGCAAGTTTTACAATGGCTAGGAATCGAAAAGGAAATTAAAGCAGCTGGATGTGTGCTTAACAAAATGGAAATCACGTATCCTGATTTGACTCCAATCAAGAAAATCAAAAACTCCATCGTTGCTGACCGATACGGCAATCAAACAATCGCTATTCACCGTGGCAAATTGCAAAGCATCCTTTACGAGAAACTCACTCAGGCGGGTACTATTGAATTGGGAATGCCCTATTCCTCACACTCTGCTGAAGGCAAAAGAATTAACATCCAATTTGGAAATGAGAAGTACGCCTCAACTGATCTACTACTAGGAGCTGATGGCATCAAATCGAAAGTAAGAGAATCAATTGGCTTGCCTTCTGAGTACAAGTACACCAACCAAATATGCTGCCGAGGAATAGCGGATTTTGAACTTCCTGATCAATTTAAGAAGGAAGGAAAGGAAGTTTGGGGCAATAAATTACGATTTGGTTTTTCACAGCTATCGTCCAAATCCGTCTACTTCTTTGTAGTCATCAACAAAGAAATATGCCCGAAACAATTAACCATTGAATCGATTGCCTCATTGTTCAAAGACTTCCATCCTTTGGTTCATGACCTATTAAAAGCGACCAAAAACCTGCACACTACTGAGCTTACTGACCTTAAACGTTTAGAAACATGGCACTCTTCAAATACTTGTCTATTGGGTGATGCAGCTCATGCCACCACTCCCAATATGGGACAAGGCGCATGTCAGGGGATTGAAGATGCTTACTACATTAGTCATATACTAAAGAACCATCTTGACAATCCAACCAACGCATTCGCACAGTTTGAGAAAACCCGAAGAAAGAAAGTTGATTATGTCGTTAACAATTCGTGGAGGTTTGGCAAAATGGCTCATAATCCCACTGGACAAGCTCTATTAAGAGGTATAATGAAATTGACTCCAGAAAAGGTGATGAACCAACAAATGAATAAGCTGTATGAAATACATCGGTTCTGAGATTAAAAAATCTAATCTGACGATCCCTCCAACCAACTCAAAAAAGAAGTCACTTTTGCCTTACTCACAATGATTAATTCTTTGTGATTGATGGACAGACTGACAATCAATTTACGAGCGAAAAAGCGAGATGCGGATCTGATGGCCTGACGATTTACCAGGTATTGACGGTTGATTCTATAAAACTCACTGCCGGTGACCTGATCTAGCTTATCCAGGTTATCATCCAATAAATAATCCTCTCCTTTCAAAGTCTTGAGATGTGTTACTTCATTGTGAATGTAAAACATGGCCACATCATGCATCTTCACAGGAAAGATCTCATCCTTGTAGTACACCAAAACGGATGCTTGTGTACTCTTTTCTCTCTTTCCCAACAGGTCTAAGATGGAATCATAAGACAACTGAGGAGTACTTGCAAAGCGATTTTTCAGTTCTTCAAATTTCTGCAAAGCCTCAGCTACCGCCTGACGACTAAATGGCTTCATGATGTAATCGATCCCATTCGCTTTGAAAGCCTGAATAGCGTACTCATCATAGGCCGTACAGAAAATCACCGGAGTGGCAATCTTCACTTTTTTAAAGACCTCAAAACTCAATCCATCACTCAACTGAATGTCACTAAAAATAAGATCGGGAGCCTCATTTTTTTCAAAGTACTTCACAGATTCAACCACAGATTCCAGCATCGCGACTACTTCTATGGAGGCATCCACTTCAAGGATTGCACTACTCAAATCTTCCGCTGTTAATGGCTCGTCTTCAATGATCACTACTTTCATTTGGAAAGAACTTTTATGCTAACTGAAAACACCTTCTCGTCAGACTCGATCTTAATAGAATCACCCGAAATGAGTTGATAGCGCTCTGCTAAATTATCCAACCCCATACCTGTAGAATCTTCCATCGTTTCACGCTTTTGGATATTGTTCACCACCTGCACTCGATGCTCCTCCTGGTCATAAATCACTTGTACCTGTAAAGGTGCATCTTTATACATGGCGTTGTGTTTAATTACGTTTTCAAGAAGCAATTGAATGGAAAATATAGGTAGAAACCCGGTGGTTGCAACCTCTTCTGGTATATGTATAGCATAATCCAAAGTGTTTCCAAATCTAGTTTTTTGCATTTCCAAGTAATCAACACACAAATTCAATTCATCCTGGAGTAATACTGTATTGGACTTGGAAGCAGATATTGAAACTCGAAGGAAATTGGACAGCCGAATCAGGTAATCTTCTGCAAGGTTTGGCTCCTTTCGAATTAGATTCTTCAACATATTCAACGCATTGAATAGAAAGTGCGGATGCAATTGTTGCTTGAGTTCCATATTAATGATCTCGGCATTCTTAAGTTTCAATTGTGAGTTTTCCAGGTCAGCAATGGCCTTCTTCTCTTGAATGGTCACGAGATCCATGATGATCAAGATCACTGAATTGATGGAGAAACTCAAAACGATCATATAATAAGGAAGAGGTCGGTCTTTATTCGGGATTTGGGATGCTTGAATAGGAGCGGTATCACTCTCAATCCAGGTAATCATCACTTCACGCACCATGATAAAAATAAACAAGGCACAGGCATAGCTCATCACATATCTCCATAGCTCTAACTGTCGTTCATTCAAACTAGACAAAGACCTGGGAATCAACCAAATATTAATGACCCATACTAGAAAAACCAAACAACTTTGCACCCAAAAAGCAAAAACAAAAACCTCTACTGGAATTTCATATCTCACCAGAATAGGCGAGATACTTGGTACCGCCATCAATGGTGACGTGTAAAAAGCTTTGTAGAGTAATTTTTTGGATGTTGAGTCCAGGCTCATCATTCAGTTGATTTTAAAATATGAAATTAACAAATTAACCTCGACAGACAAGCTG
>CAXEKM010000273.1:0-7438 GCA_963996645.1 uncultured Marinoscillum sp. | reverse complement strand
ATTGTCTCAGGTAGTTTCCAAAACCCTCATCAATACCTTCAATATCTGGCTGGCCGGCTGGTCCTTGCTGACCACTCAGCGCAAAGGTTGCATAGAGTTTTGCTAACCCCTTTTTATAATCTTCTACTGTTTCATAAACATTAGCAGAAGTAATCAAATTCGGATCTATTGGCTCCACATCCAAATCATTCAAACATCCTGATAGGGAAATGAGCGTGAATACCAACACTAGTTGTATTAAATATTTTTTCATGATTCGTTTCACTTTTGGATTAGAAGTTCAGATTTACGCCTAATAAGAATGTTCTAGGTCTAGGGTAGATATTATTGTCTATTCCACCGTTTACCTCTGGGTCAATTCCTGAATAGTTGGTAATTATAAAGGCATTCTGGACTGTAGCACTTACTCTGGCTTCAATTGGACCCAGGTTAGAGAAGGTGTATCCTAAACTAATATTGTCCATCTTGAAGAATGAAGCGTTCTCAATGAACATATCAGACCAGTATTGTGGATTGACAAAACCGCGCTCAGCTGCCGCAGCATTGATGTTGGTAAAATATCCAGTACTTACATACAGACCTGAAAGTGTAGCCCCAGACTGCACGTTGTTATATACGTAATTGTTAAGGCTGAATCTACCAGAGAAGGAGAAATCAAACTGCTTGTAATTCGCTCTTGAATTCACTCCAATCAACATGTCAGGTGCTGGGCTTTTGTAGTGATACTTGTTAAGCTCGCTACTGATCACCTCACCTGTTCCTCCTGTTCTATTCACATACAAACCTTCTATAGGATCTCCATTGCTCTCATAAACCTGCTGGAATACATAGAACGAATTAGCTGGATAACCTACCGTGTGGATCTGTATATTATTACCTACTCCACCACTGATTCCACCAACTGCTACTCCCTGATAATCGGGATCATCAGTTTTAGTCAATTTGGTAATTTCATTCACATTTCTGGTGATGTTTACTCCTGCATTCCAGGTAAAATCTTTAGTAGAAACTGGTACTCCAGTTAAGCTAACTTCCAATCCTTTGTTTTCCATGTTTCCAACATTGGTCACCAAGTAATTGGAGAAATTACTACCTCCTGCAATTGGAATTCTATTGATCAGGTCGGTGGTGTTTCGTTGATACACTTCAACTGAACCATAAATCCGGTCTTTCAAAAACCCGAAATCCAATCCTACGTTGATCGTAGTTGTTTCCTCCCATTTGATGTTGGCATCGTATGGATCAGGTCTAAGCGTAGAGACGAATTCGTTTCCAAACTGGTATGATGCCCCTCCTGTACTCTCTCGATAAACTGGGAGCGCAGGGTATTGATTAGAGGTTACATCTTGCTGGCCAGTAATACCATATCCAGCGCGAAGTTTCAGGTCTGAAACAACCGTAGCACTAGACATAAATGCTTCCTGATTGATTTTCCATCCTAGAGCTAGAGATGGAAACAATCCCCATTGATTGTCACCAATAAACCTGGAAGAACCATCATTACGCAATGTTGCTGTTACTAAATATTTATCAGCAAGAACGTAGTTTAATCTTCCAAAGAAAGAGATCAAATAGTTTTCATACTTGAATTGGGTATTTTGACGTACTTGAGTTTCATCTCCATTTCTATCAAATGTAGTTCCCTCTCTAGAAAAATGCTGCCAGGAATAACCTGTAGTGAATTGCACATTATGATCACCCACTTCTTTTTTATAGGCCAAATAGAAATCGAGCAATTCAGATGAATTATCCGCCGTATAATCCAGTAATCTTCCATTCCCGCCAGCATAGTCTCTATAGGTCCAGGTCATACCTGGTAGTGCATCATCTATGCCATCTGTACTTGACTTATCAAGACCCACGTTGAGATTAGCACTCAAATCTTTGAAAAATGGCAGGGTATAATCAAGCTGCACATTCCCAATGAATCTATTTAAGTCTGCCACATTATTTCTTAGCTCCAACATAGCTACCGGGTTACTCACAAAGGTGATGGGCAATCCGTCAGCATCGGTAAAGGCAAAGAATCCACCGAACTCATCATTTCCGCTGTAAATAGGTTGAGTAGGATCATAACCTACTGCAGACCCTACCGCACCAGGATCTCCAAAATTGGTCTTAGAGAAACTTTGTTTGGCATTTAAATTCAGCTTCAATGACTTATTGAAGAACTCTGGGTTAAGATTAACAGCAAATGAGTGTCGCTTAGTATAAGTCGTTTTCAAAACACCTTGCTGATCTGTATATCCATAGGATATTCTGTAAGGAACATCTGCAACAGCTCCTGAAGCGTTGATGTTGTGATCATGTGAAATAGCTGTTCTGAAGATTTCACTTTGCCAATCGGTATTTGCATTGCCAAGTAAGTCTACCGCATCCTGATTGATACCACTGAATCCTTGCTCATTTAAGCCAGTGACAAGTTCTCGGTATTCATCTCCAGTTAAAACATCTACATATTCTATTGGCTGAGCTACCGATACTTTCGCATTGTAATTGAACTTTGGCTTTCCACTTTGTCCTTTTTTGGTGGTTATGATGATTACGCCATTTGAAGCTCTAGCTCCATAGATAGCCGTCGCAGATGCATCTTTGAGCACAGTGAAGGTTTCTATGTCATTGGGATTGATAGCAGCAAGCGGATTGGATGTACCACTTACATTGCTATTGTCCACAGGGAATCCATCAATAACTATCAATGGATCATTGTTTGCACTAATTGAAGAACCTCCTCTGATACGAATGGTCGCTCCAGCTCCTGGCGCTCCACTATTGGATGTTACCTGTACCCCCGCCACTCTACCGACAAGCAAATCCTGAGGTGAGGATAACACTCCTTTGTTGAAGTCTTTAGAATCAACTGTAGCTACAGCTCCAGTAAGATCTTCTTTTTCGACCTGACCATATCCTATCACTACAATTTCGTTTAATTCGGTAAGATCAAGGTTCAGTGTCACGTTAATCACCGAATTGCTTCCCACCAAAACTTCTTGAGTTTGGTAACCAACAAACGAGAAGGTTAATGCAGCTCCGTCTTCAGGAACAGTGAGTGAGTAGTTCCCTTCAATGTCTGTAATGGTTCCATTGGTAGTCCCCTTTTGCAGAATGGTAACGCCCGGCAATGGGTAGTTATCATCTGAAGAAATAACCTTACCTGATATCTGCCGCTGGGCCAAAAGCCAACTGCAACTCATCAATGAAAGGGCAATTAATAATGTATACTTTTTCATAAGCCATCATTTGGTATTCTGTTGCAATATTTTAGGTTTGAATTGTGGTGATAAAAGTAGGAAAGCAGATAATTTCCAAAGGACAATTATCTTACAGGGACTAACACAAATCTTACATTAGAATCAAAATCATTTATTTTGACCCATTTAAATCATATTTATTTACAAATTTGAATTTATTACTCACTTGATTTTAAAAATTCCTTGAATCTCTACATGAGGCTGAAGACAAACATAAAATTGACTTTTTCCGCGATCTGGCTCCTAACTTCAGAGATCATCATTGCTCAGGAAACGTCAACATTTTTCACCAACCTCAGTATACGTGATGGACTTTCTTCCAATATCATCGCTTGCATCGAGCAAGATCAATACGACTTCATTTGGGTAGGTACCGGAAGTGGGCTTTCAAGATTTGATGGCTATGAATTCCTTACATTTAAGAAAGAAGCTACTACAAAAAGTTTGCCCTCCAATGAACTAAGCACGCTACTTGCTGATGGTGATGAGATGTGGGTGGGCACCTGGCATGGGCTATGTAGAATGGATATCAAAACTTTTGAGATCACGCGTATTGATTTGGGTGGAGATGTAGCCATAAGAACCCTACTCAAATCAGAAAACAAACTTTGGATAGGAACCAATTCTGGCTTGTTTGAATATGATCTCAATCATAATAATTATACCAAACACATCACCTCTTCCAGTAATCTCAGCCATAATACTGTACGATCTCTGCATGAAGATGAAGATCACAATCTGTGGGTGGGAACCTATGATGGATTGAATGTACTAAATCATGAGAGTTCGAACTTTACGCAAATCCCACTACCTCACGATGAATCAGATGGTCCCGACAACCTTTTGGTTTTAGAAATCAAACAATCAAAAGATAAACTGTGGATAGGAACAGAAGCAGGTTTATTTCAATCAATCAATGCCCAGTCATTCAAAAAAGTAAAAGCCAACTTTAGCAATCAGGTAATCAAATGCATCTATCAAGATCAAAAAGAAAATCTGTGGTTAGGGACAGACTTTGGACTGAATGTTTATTCTCCTACGGACAACTCAATATCAACCCATTTTCATAATCCTAAACTCAGTTATTCCATTGCCAATAATGTGATATGGCAAATATTTAAAGATCGATCTGGGGTACTATGGTTTGTTACTTCTAATGGATTGAGTAGAATGAACCTGGATGGAAATTTCTACACTTATCATGAAGTCTCTAGATTTTCTGGGGACCAATTAATTGGCAATCAAGTCAAGGCGATATTATCAGATTCTCAAGACAATTTATGGATTGGAACTCAAGGAGGCGTCATTAAAACAGATAATGAGACCGGTGAACAAGTCATTTTTGATTCCAACATTAACAATGAGAGACAATTACTATTAAATAATGTTTTTGCTCTGGAGGAAGATAAACAACACAACATATGGATAGGCTCCGCTGGTGGGATCAACATTTGGGATGAACAGCTAAAAAAAATGCATTCTATCACTGCCGGTTCCCAAAATGGATTGAGTAGTAATTATATCGCTCACCTAACTAAATCCCCAGAAGGAAAAATATGGATTAGTGCATGGGAAGGAGGTTTGTACGAAGTAAATGGTGATTTTCATCAGCCGGATGAACTTCAATTTGAACCCATAGCAGATGTAAGTAATGTTTCAGAAAAAGTAGTCTATGGGGATAATGCCATTTGGCTCATTGAATTTGATCAACTGTATCGTGTGGACAAAAAATCCAAAGAAAGACAGTTAGTGTCCTCATTCACAGAAGTTGCCAAACAACAAATGATTTACAGTTTGTATTATTCATCCAGTGGCTCCATATGGGCTGGTACACTAAATGGATTGATAGAATACAATACCAAAACTCATCTTAGTGAATTCCATCAAGTACTCACAGGCTCTGATGTAATTGTTAGCAGCATCATAGAAGATCATGTGGGCAATATCTGGAGCACCTCTAATACTTCTATTCACAGATTATCTCCTACCAGAGAGCTGACCATTTTCCCATTAGATAAAGATTTGCCACTAAAGAGTTTTTATTACGGCTGTGCAGCAAGAACCAGTGCCGGAGAGCTGCTATTTGGTGGAGATAATGGATATATCTCTATTGATCCATCCAGTGCGCAACCGAATGATTATCAACCATCAGTCTATATTACCAACCTGCAAATCAATAATACAAAAATCAATGTGGGTGATAGCTTGAATAACAGGCCAGTTCTGACAAAGGATATTAGTTTTACTGATGCCATAGAACTTGAGTATGATCAGCGATCTGTTACATTAGAATTTTCCTCCTTACATTTTTGGCAGCCAGACATGAATGTTTATGCCTACATGCTTGAGGGAGTCGACTCGGACTGGAAATATGTGTCTGGCAGGAAAAATTTTGCCGTATACTCAAGTCTTCAACCTGGAACGTACCACTTTCAAGTGAAGGGGAGTAACAATTATGGAGTAATGTCTGATCAGCTAACTACCCTATCGATCACCATCAACCCACCACTTTTACTCAGCAAAACCTTCATTATTTTATACATGTTACTTGCGGCATTAATCACCTTTCTGGGATTACGCTTTTATTCATCAAGGGTCAAACTCCAGAACGAACTCCGCATTACCAGGCTGCAAAAAGATCATGCAGAAGAGCTGGAGCAAACCAAAGAGCTGTTTTTTACAAACATTTCTCATGAGCTTAGGACTCCAATTAGCTTAATTCTGCCACCAATACATGAAATACAAAATCATGGTAAACTTGATGAACAAAGCCGGCGCCTTATTTCACTGGCAGAGAAAAATAGTGTGCGGCTATTAAAACTGGTTAATCAGATTCTAGACTTCAACAAACTCGAAAGTGAGACACTACAGCTGAAAGTTGCTCCAGTAGAATTGGTTCAATTCTGCAAAGAGGTATTCGATCTCTTTATTGATCAGGCAAATAGGCATCAAATTGAATTTGAGTTTAAGAATAGTATTGAAAGTCAATTGGTTTGGGTTGATATAGAAAAAGTAGAAACCATTCTTTTCAACCTCCTGTCTAACGCATTCAAATTCACCAGAGAACATGGCAATATAACTCTGGAAATAAATGTGGATTCAGCACATTTTAAAGAAGGAGCAATCTTAATAGCTGTAAAGGATACTGGTGTTGGAATCTCCAGTTCAGATCAAAAAAGGATTTTCGATCGATTTTATCAAGCTGAAGAAGGCAAGAAACTTGACTCTAGTAGTGGTATCGGCCTGACTCTGGCATCCGAATATATTGAACTACACCATGGTGAGATAAAAGTTGACTCTCGGATTAACCATGGAACTACCTTCACAGTATGGCTGCCACTTGGCAAGTCTCACTTACCTATAGATTCTCAATCAGAAACAACTGTAGAATTAAGAGCAACTCGTTCTATTTACCCGAAAGACCAACAAAACAAAACCTACCAGCTGGATCTAGACACTGATAAACCAACAATTCTTTTGGTGGAAGATAATCGCGACGTTGTTGACTTTATTCGAACGAGCCTGGAACACTCGTATAATTTTGTGACCGCCGAAAATGGTGCCGAGGGGATTGAAAAAGCTAATAACTTCATGCCCGAACTAATCATTTCAGACATCATGATGCCGGTGATGGATGGACTCGAATTATGCAAGAAAATCAAAAGCAATCCAAAAACAAGTCATATTACGCTGATTCTCCTGACTGCCAAAAGCATGGAATCCAACAAACTGGAAGGTCTACGCCACGGAGCTGATGTATACCTGACCAAACCTTTCGAAATACCTTTATTGGATGCGCATATCAGCAACCTAATATCCAGAAAGAAAGAACTTACTTCTTATATAAGATCTGAATTCCTAACTCTACAGGAGGCTCCGGATACTGAAGACAATCGTGAGAACAAATTCTTGAAAAAGGTCATCGACCTGATAGAAGTCAATATCAGTGACCCGGATTTTGGTGTTGAACAAATCAGTAAAGAAGTGGGCATGAGTAGCACTCACTTATACCGCAAACTCAAAGCTCAAACTGGGCTGTCTGCTCAGGATATCATCAAGAAATATAGGATCAAAAAAGCCTCATTGCTCTTGAAAAACAATGAAGGAAATGTATCCGAAACCATGTACAAAGTGGGTTTTTCCAGTGCGTCCTATTTTTCCAAGTGCTTTAAAGCAGAATTCGGAGT
>CAXEKM010000272.1:0-3893 GCA_963996645.1 uncultured Marinoscillum sp. | reverse complement strand
TCAACTGCAAGGAGTTTCTCGCGAACTGTGGTTCATAACCAAACTCCAACTTCAACTTATAAATCTCGAAAGCATCTTCTCCTGCGGAATTTTTCAACACCTCTTCGTCATCTGGAAGCATATCCAGAGTCATGATTTCCGGATAGCCATCCTGATTGATGTCTGCAATGTCATTACCCATGGAAAAACGACTGGTATGACCAACCATTTGCCCAATTGACTCAGTAAAAGTCCCGTCCTGATTATTTAGATAGAGATAATCATTTTCATGAAAATCATTGGACACATAGATGTCTGGCCATCCATCTCTATTGATATCGGAAACGGCCAATCCTAACCCATAACCGACTTGTGAATTATAGATTCCGGTTGAAGACGTTACATCATTAAAAACGCCATCATCATTGCGATAAATTCTATCTCCAGCAAGCTGATCTGAGTCCTTTCTTAAGGATGCCTTTCCATAGCTTCGAGAAGTGTGTACCGAATGATTCAAGAGATACATATCTAGATCACCATCCAGATCATAATCGAAAAACGCTGCTTGAGTAGAGAATCCAGAAAAGTCTAAGCCATATGCTGCTGCCTTTTCCGTGAAGGTGTTATCTCCGTTGTTGATATACAATTCATTCTTTCCTCTCACATCACGATAAGCTCCAACTCTACACAGATAGATATCGAGAAATCCATCGGCATTGACATCCGCCATGGTAACACCTGTCTTCCATGAACCTTCCGAAACGACTCCTGCCGTTTCAGTAATATCTTCGAAAGTCATATTACCCTTGTTGAGATAAAGCTTATTTGCTCCCATATTGGCAGAAAAGTACAAGTCCTCCAGGCCATCATTGTTGATATCTCCTACAGCTAAACCACCACCATTGTAGAAATAGAGGTAATCAATGATGTTAAAGTTATCTGAATACTCCAGGTCATTCGAAAATGTAATGTTGGACCGGTCACTATCTACCAGCTGGAACAAAGTATTCTTAGACGGCTTTTGCTTTTCTGCTCCACAAGAAACCAGTATCCAAATCGCAATAAGTATGTAGCTATGCTTTAAAACCCTCACTTAACTTTGAATTTGACTAATGTCTCGCTGTTTCTCGAAATGATGATTTCTTCTCCATTGACAATGATGTCACGAATCTCCCCATCTACTCTAAATCCACGACCGTCTTTGATTACTGTAAAGTTCCCTTTACCATCATTCTCCAAATAAACACCGTAACTAGCGTCATATCGGCCAACTTCTGGTTTAGCACCATACAGGTTTCCTCCCATAATGATATCCTGGTCTCCATCCTGATCAAAGTCTCCAGTTTTTATCGCAAACATTGGAGAAAGTTGAGTTTCAACAGGAAGAGCAGAAGGCTTAAACTCGAAGTTTCCTTCATTTATCAAAAGCATCGTTTCCAGGGTATTTACTTCCAGTACTTTGGATGAAGCCAACTCTTCAGGAGTGAAAATATCTTGAACTGGAGCATTTTTATAGGATTCATAATCCGGGAATCGTTTCTTAAAACTCTTAATCTGATCTATAAGATTGTGTCTCAAGGCATAAGGATACTCTCGCCCATCTTCTGCGAACCCAGTGATAATTGGATCAATAAAACCATTGTTATCAAAGTCATTGATATACAGTCTAATTGGCTCGTCAACTGTTGCTCTGAATCGGCTATTTAAACCATGATTACCAACAATTAAATCCAAATCGCCATCACCATCTACATCAGCTGAAGTGATAGACCTCCACCATCCTGTAAGATTATCTAATGAACCAGAAATGTTAGTAAAAGTGCCATTATCATTTTTGAATAAGTTCACTCCCATAAACTCGCCAACTGCTACAAGATCCAAATCACTATCACCATCAATATCAATTAGCTGACTTGCTGTGATCATTCCAATATTCTCAAAATCCTTAACAGGTGAATTGGTAAACTTACCTGTACCATCATTTACAAGAAGGTAGCCACTACCTGCCACTCCATAGTTGAGCAATTTCATGCGCTCTCCAACGAACAGATCGATATCACCATCACCATCTACGTCACCAGCAGAAACGGTCGATGAACTAACATATCCAGCTGTGCTAGGCAAGAATTGATCACTCAACACAAAGTTCCCTTTGCCATCATTGACATAATAGCGATCCTTTAGCGCAGAAGATGATTGTGAAAACTCTGTACCTCCACTACACACATATAGGTCCATATCTCCGTCATTGTCTCCATCGAAGAAAACACTCTCAGCATCCTCAGAAATCCTATCTTTTTCAAATGATGCCTGCTGACTAGCCACATAACCGCTTCCTTTAGAAATCAGTAATGTACCTGCTATGTCTTTTGCTCCTCCTATATAGTAATCCAGTTTTCCATCGCCATTGATATCCGCACTTGCCATCTTAGGTCCTTCTGTACTGTTCATGTGGTACAACAATCGATCTCTATCAAAATCAATAAAGGCATTTTCCTGATGCTTATACCCTGGAGCTTCGGTAGCCACGAACAATGCCTCGTTTGCCTTTACATCTTCAATAGACTCTAATATTTCGAGTTTATTTTGATCCAACTCTATTATCTGATCAACCTTCACATCCTTCAACACAGAATAATTTCCTTGAGGCCAGAAGACAGTCACATTGATATTTGCATCAGATGGCAATCCAATATTTGGTCTTGGATCTACACTTGATTGGAAGCCTCGAATTGGTTGCTGCTCCACATAATAAGTCGCTCCTTGTTGTTCTACTCTAATTTTTGCCCCAATAGCATTTGTGTTCTTGCCTTGTCCCTTTACCACAAATTTGATGAAGTGATTACTGGTCATAGTATCCGCATGATTTTCAAACACCCAGGTAGGCATATTGACATTATTTACAATTAGATCAAGGTCACCATCATTATCCAAATCACCATAAGCAGAACCATTAGAGAAACTTGGCTCTCCAAGACCAAAGTCGTCAGATACCAATTCGAATCGAAGACCACCCTTGTTTTTATAGGTGTGGTTAGGAATTGGATTAGATGGGATTAAATCAATCAATTTGGCGTAATCCACTTTGTTGTTGGTTACAATACTTTTCAGCACTTCTTCATTCGAAATGTACTGTAGATAATCTTGATTTGTTAAGTCTTGATAGATTCCATTGGCAATGAATAGGTCTCGCAATCCATCATTGTCCATATCAAAGAACAATGCTCCCCAGCTCCAGTCAGAAGCTTCAACTCCTGCTAGTCTTCCAATTTCACTAAATGAGCTATCACCATTATTCAATTGGAAAGTATTTCTTGTAAACTGATGATAGTAACCATTGGTCAAGTTGTATTGATAACGATCCCAGTTTTCAAATGTGGTAACAGACTTGAGTCGTTGATTATCTGATGGAAGCATCTCTGTTACGAACAGGTCATTGTAACCATCATTGTTGATATCAGCTAAATCTGCGCCCATGGAAGCGCCACTAATAGACTTCATTTGGCTTGTCAAATCTTCAGCAAACGTTCCATCACCTTGATTGATGTACAAATAGTCACGCTCGAAAAAGTCATTGGATACATAAATATCATCCCATGTATCTCCATTCACATCTCCGATAGTTACTCCTAATCCAAATCCAATGATACTTCCATAAACTCCTGCCTCAGCACTTACGTCTTTAAAGACTCCATTGTCATTGCGCATTAATTTATCACCTCCAAGTGAGTCACGTTTAGGTCGCTCATTTCTACGAAGATTAAATGAACCGATGGCCTGATAAGAATTATTCAGCATGTAAGCATCCAAATCTCCATCCTTATCATAATCAAAGAACGAAGCATGCGTAGAAAAACCTCTATCAGCTAAACCATATTGCTCCGCTGACTCAGTGAACGTTAGGTCCCCATTAT
>CAXEKM010000271.1:0-2103 GCA_963996645.1 uncultured Marinoscillum sp. | reverse complement strand
TCTCCTTTTCCATCAGACCCTTTTTTAGTGGTTACGATAATTACACCATTCGCAGCTCTAGCACCATATATTGCTGTAGAGGCCGCATCCTTCAATACGTCAATAGACTCAATATCTGAAGGGTTAAGGTTGTTGATACTTCCTACAGTCAACCCATCTACGATGTATAATGGACTGTTATCCCCGTTGGTACTTACACCTCTAATAAGGATTTGTTTACTTGATCCAGGCTGTCCTGAAGACTCACCTGCAATTACCCCTGAAACCTGACCGTCAAGTGCTGATTGTACGCTAGCCACTTTATAGCCTTCCAGGTTTTTCGCATCAACCTTAGATATTGATCCGGTTGCTACTTTCTTCTGCTGGACACCATAACCAATTACAACAACTTCACTCAACTCTGAAAGAGATAAGCCAAGACCTACATTAATAACTGATTGACTACCTACTGTAACTTCTTTGGTTTCAAACCCTACAAAAGAAACAGTTAAAACGGCATCGTCACCTGACACTGTCAGCTGAAATTTACCGTCTATGTCGGTGATGGTACCATTAGAAGTTCCTTTTTCTAATACGGTTGCTCCAGGCAATGTGGAACCGTCACCAGCATCTGTAATAACACCTGTTATCATACGACCCTGTGAGTAGGCAAAAACCGAACTCAACAAAAGCCCCATGAACAGGAAATGCTTGAATTGAACTATTTTCAAAAGACCCATCTAACAATTATTGTTTTTTATGTTTTTAATAATTACCACGCCTCTTCATTGAATATTTCTTTTCCGAAACGTTTGCACAATCTATGGAACTCTAATACATCTGAAATGAGAATACACTACATCATTAATACATCAAACCTATTTTCATGCTACAACAATACCACTACAATTGGACCGTTAAACCCCTTAATTTTAGCTCCAATACGGTTTTTAACTTTTTCTTCTTTATCTTCCATTTCGCAATGAACTCATCACACCAGTCTTTATTGCGACCAACAACCCTAAACCTCAGATGATGCGATCAGTATTTTACCTATATCTTCTATTATTTGCATTTTTAGCAAAATCACAAGGAGATCGTTATGGATTTTCCAAAATACCTCTCACAAAGACTTTCAATACAATCGACTATGATGGTGGAATTCAAAACTGGGATGTAAAAGAGGACAAGCGCGGATTTATCTATGTCGCTAACAACTTTGGACTACTAGAATATGATGGTGTCAACTGGAGAAGGTATGTGGTTCATAACAACACCAGGCTCCGTTCAATTTTCGTAGACTCCAACGGCCGAATCTATGGCGGTGGTCAAAATCAGTTAGGCTATTTTGAGCCTGACTCCACAGGATTTCTTCACTTCGTTAGTATTCGTGATCAACTTACCAGTGATTCTCGCCCATTGGAAGATATCTGGAGAATAATCAAACACGACAACAATATCCTATTCTCCTCCTATCAAGGCATCTTAAAGTATGATGGAAAAAAGCTGGAGTGGATGAAAGAATCATTTGGTTCTGCTACAGCGCACGTGGTTGGAAATACACTTTACAGTCAGTTTCCAGAAAAGGGATTAACCAAATGGAACGGACAGGATTGCGAACTACTTCCAGGAGGTGCAGTACTCAAACAAAAATCAGTCGCTTCGATCCTACCTCATAAAAGCAATAGCTTATTGATTTTTTTAGAAAATGGTGACATCTATCATTTTCAAGGAAGCAGTATTACTAAATGGAAGAATGATGCCAATGAATTTCTGATTGACTCCCAAATCAACTCGGCAAAATTGCTTTCTAACAATACAATAGCCATTGGCACACAAAACAACGGACTCCTGATTCTTTCTACTGAAGGTGAAATCCTCAAGCATCTTACGAAAGGCAAAGGGCTGAATAATAGAACTGTATTATCCCTACATGAAGATCGATTCAATAATATCTGGCTAGGGCTAAACAATGGAATCACCATGGTGGAGTTAGGGTCGCCATTTTCAATCATTGACGAGCAGTCAGGCCTGCCTGGAACTGGTTACACAGCACTTCTTCATAACGATCAAATCTATTTGGGGACAAGTAACGGCCTTTTTCATCAAAGCATCAAGCCTGAT
>CAXEKM010000270.1:0-2370 GCA_963996645.1 uncultured Marinoscillum sp. | reverse complement strand
GTCCTGAAAGCGGCATTGTTGCCGATGGAGTAGTGAATGTAGGAACGGAAGAAAATCCTGTTTGGGAAAGGAATACGACCGCCATTAATCCAGAGACATATTACCGTCAATACTATGACCGAAATCATGAAGAGAACAATACCTATGACGCTAGTTACATCAAGTTGAGACAGCTAGCCATTGGTTATACCTTCAATAATTTGAAAGGTAATTTCTTATCTGATGATGTGAAGTTGTCAGTTTCATTAATAGGTCGTAACCTGTTTGCGATCAGTGAGATACCGCATTTTGATCCAGAACAACTTGCAGTGCAGGGAAATCAATTTGTAAGTGGAGTAGAAGACATGTCTTATGCTACAACACGCAGTTATGGAATCAAAATCAGTTTAAACTTTTAAAGCAACAACATCATGAAACAAATAAGAAACATTAGTTTATTGAGTCTGATCTTGTTGTTGGTAGCATGCACAGAAGACTTTCAAGAAATCAATACCAATCCCAATGCCCCAACGGAGGTGCCCGCATCTACACTCTTGCGAAAAGTGATCTTTGACTATGGAGAGCAGATGTCTTATGAAGGCTTCACGGCAGGGAGTTTTTTAGGACAGTACTTTACTGGTTCAGACTTCAATTTATTTGATCGTGGAGATTTGTATTCCCCTCAGTTGGGTGGTAATCCATGGCCTATTTTTTACACCAATCTTCGGGACAATGAGATCTTACTCAACCTGTCTCGGGAAAATGAAGTGTATGCTGTGTATGAAGGACCTGCCTTGATTCTGAAAGCATATATGACAGCCGCTTTGACGGATTTTTATGGAGATGTACCGTACAGCGAAGCCTTCAAAGGCAAAACAGACGGAATTACTACACCTGTTTATGATACTCAACAGGAAATCTATACTGGCACTGATGGCATTCTGGATAACCTGGAACAAGCAATAACCATCATTGAAAACTATCAAGGTGTACAACCTTTGGACGGAGATGATTTGTTAGGCGGAGATCTAGATAACTGGAAACGATTCGCTAATTCACTACGCATCAAATATTTGATTCGAATTTCAGGTAAAGTAGATGTTGCTTCTGAGCTTCAGAGCGTTGTGGCAGCTGATGAATATATCAAATCCAACGACCAAAATGCAGCATTTGATTTTACGGCAAGCAGACCGAACAACTTTAGAATGGCCAATCTTCGTGATGGTGATTTCAATTCATTTGTGATGTCAAAGACCATCGAGGAAGTTTTGAAGAATTACAATGACCCGAGAATTGAAGTATTCTTCCGTGCAACAGACAGTGCGTTTGTGGATTCTAGATATCGAGGATTGCTAAATGGACAAGATGTGTCTGCCAATCCTGTGACGTTGAAGAACTACAGCCTGCCCGGAGTAATGTTCAGGGAACAAACAGACTTGTTAGATGCCAATTTCATGACAGCATGGGAAACCAACTTCTTGTTGGCGGAAGCAGCGTTGAGAGGTTTGATCACAACTGGGAATGCTCAGAGTTATTATGAACTAGGAGTGGAGCAAGCATTTGCGTATTGGAATACTGAACTGCCTGCGGATTATCTAACTTCTGGAAATGCTGCTTATGGCATGTCTGATCCGATGGAGCAGATCATCACGCAGAAATGGCTGGGCAACCTGATCAATGGATATGAAGGTTGGATAGAATATCGTAGAACAGGTTTTCCGCAGTTCAAATCTGTAGCTGCGAGTCTGAATAATGGACAGATTCCGGTGAGGATGCCATACCCAACTAGTGAAGAAGCACTTAATAAGACAAATTATACTGATGCTTCAGGTAGAACCGAAGGCAATAGCATTAACTATTCTGTTTGGTGGGATGAGTAGACTTATTTTGATATAATAATTCCACATTACCCCTGCCCCTAAAGGGAGATGGAATTATTTGAAAAAATAGTGAAAATAGTTGATCAGTTTTGCACCCTTTAGGGAAGGGGCAAACAAAACTGATCAATGAATAAGCTTTAAGTGAATGCATCAATTTTTAGGGTTTGGAGTAAAATGAGTGATTTCACCACTTTGCCCTTTTATTCCCTAAAGGGGATGAAATTGAATTGGAAGAATATTAATAAAATAGAAAGTTGTCACGCTGAGGCACTCGAAGCGTAGACAACTACTATAACCAGGCTTTAAGTGAATACATCAACAATACAATGGCTACTGCTGGGAGGGTTTATGATACTGATGATTGTACTCTCACCAGTGGCGAGCAATTGGAAAACCTTCTTTCAGGCAAGATCTAAAACTGGTCAGGTTCCGGGTAAGTGGCTGTTAGTCAGTAGCCTGGTGATCTCATGGATATTTGCCAAGTCGATCACGAATGCCGCAAACCTTGGAC
>CAXEKM010000269.1:0-4142 GCA_963996645.1 uncultured Marinoscillum sp. | reverse complement strand
TTCTTCTTTTATGGGTTAGGCACACTGATTTGGGTTACAGTCAAAGACTTTGTCAAAGCCATCAAATACAAAAATGAAGGTTTTATTAAGTCAGGCAGGGATTTCAATCTCCACATCACCCAAATCATCATACGAAAAGTCGTTTATTTTTCTCTTTTTCTTGTTCTTCCATCCATATGGTTGGCTTACCCGTTTTGGATGGTAGCTCTGATGTTCCTGACCATGCACTTTGTGGCTGGAAATATACTGACATTTACCTTCCAGTGCGCGCACGTGATGGATACATCAGAGTTTGTCAATTCTCCGGATGGTCAAATATCTGAGAATAGACTTGCTCATCAATTGAAAACCACAGCCAACTTTGGAGTGAAAAGCAACCTGTTGTTCTGGTTTACTGGAGGTCTTAATCATCAGATAGAGCATCACCTGTTTCCTCATATTTGCCACATTCATTACCGTAAAATCTCCGGCATAGTAGCATCTACCGCCAGCGAGTACAACCTGCCCTATCATACGCAGCCTACTTTAGCTACTGCCGTCTATCAACATTTATACATGCTCAAAGAACTAGGTTCAGAGCCTGCAAAAACGAAAAAATCATATGCATAATACATCATACAATCGCAGAAGGCGTATCGCCAATCCTGCATGCATCAGATCTAATAAGTCGACAGTAGATGTCAGTAAATACATCCACACAAGCGACGAAGCTCCTAAAAATGCTGTAGTTTATCAAAACAACTATGCCTTTTCAGACCTGCCTCTTGATCACAAACTGCAAGAACTGATCACAAAGAAAGGATACAGCAAGCCTTCTGAAATACAAGACAAATCAATACTTCCAATAATTGAAGGGAAAGACATAGTAGGTATAGCTGGAACCGGCACCGGTAAAACAGCTGCTTTTCTGATTCCCCTCATCCAACAACTGATCACAAACAAATGTCATAATCATGCTCTAATCATTGCACCCAGTAGAGAACTGGCTACTCAAATCAACGAGGAATTTACCTCGCTAGTCAAAGGCCTGGACCTCTATTCAACCGTGCTGATTGGTGGTACTTCGGTCCTCCAAACATTGAATACCCTGAAACGCAAGAACCATGTCATCATCGGCACACCGGGAAGGTTACAAGATATGTATGCACAGGGGGCTCTGGATTACAGCGCGTTCAAGGTTCTGGTACTAGACGAGTTTGACAGGATGCTGGATATGGGTTTCTCACGTGAAGTACAAAAAATTGACCGAGCCATGAAGGCAAAGGAACAGACACTGCTCTTCTCTGCCACATTGGACCCTGCACAGGATAATCTCATTCGAGAAATAACGAACAATCCGCTTGTAGTAAAATCAACCGCCACCACTCATCGATCGGCAGCTATTGATCAGCAAGTGGTTTATACGGAAGGTAAAGACAAATTTCAGATTCTAAAAGGCATACTCAATCAACCTGTGGATGCTAAAACAATCTTGTTTTGCGAAACTAAAAGACATGCAAATCAGCTGTTGAAAAAGCTCATCAACGACTCGTACGCTGCTGATGCCATTCATGGCAACAAGTCACAGAACAGACGTGAGCAAACCTTAAGCAGCTTTAAAGCAGGAAAGATCAATATTCTTATTGCCACAGACGTAATAGCAAGAGGCATAGATATCAGTGACGTGGAACTAGTCATTAACTATCAAACTCCCAGAAATTACGCGGATTACGTCCATCGCATAGGCAGAACGGGCAGAGCAGGTAAAACAGGAAGAGCCATTACTCTAATTGATTAAGCATATGTGCCGATATCACAGAATAAATTCTCATAAAACAACACGCTATTGGTCAAGACAAAAAGCGTGAGGAAAAACTCCAATGAAAACGAGATCATAAAGCCTCCAAATCCAGTTGAAAACTGGAAGACATGACGGCATTTGTTGACCTCAGTGGAAATATCCAAAATGAACCAGTAAAAGAATAAGAAAACAATAAAACCGTACAATTATGGAAAAAGGAACAGTAAAATTCTTTAATGAAGAAAAAGGATTTGGGTTTATCACACATGATGACACCAGCAAGGAATTATTCGTTCACAAATCGAATACCAAAGAAAAGCTTTTTGAAAATGACAAAGTGCAATTTGTTATTGAGCAAGGAGACAGAGGAGAATACGCCGCCAAAGTAGAGATTATCTAATCTTATTCATATTCGGTTACTGAAGGGTTCGGACATATTGTTCGAGCCTTTTTTAATCCTACACACTTTAGTACTAACCAGAAGAAAAAACTCAATGAATTATCCAATAGGAAGTGAAAACCTTGAAAATGATGTATCACACAAAACCATTAACAATGGCTTTCGCTAAGACAACAAACAGTTTACGTAAAGAAATAAAGGGCTATACCCTGGCATTTGAATATGGTGCTAATCTCGGTATATCATTCATTGATCATCGAAACCACCGAATGAAATCCTTCCAGTTGACCGAAGATGAAATGATCGATTTGATCTCCTTTTTAAAGAAATATTCAATACATCTAACTAAAAGTTCCTAGATGATATTCAATAAACAAATACGTTTGATCTTTCCAGTCTTATGGAGTTATACAAAGTATGTACTTCACTGTTTTGAAACACCCAAAATCGGTCAGAACATTATCAATAAGCAAATCGAACTTTACATTTCTTGTGTTTCACTCTTCATAATCTTAGGCATACTATTCAGCTTTTTTCTCCGCCAATTATGAAATCAAGCTTTCAGGAGCGTATTCGGTTTTTCAAATCATTGGGCTATTTCCTCATGACTTTAGGAGTACTAATACTATTATTTATTGGTGTGAAATCGCTGACTTTCGATAATATTAGTGAAGTCCATAATCAAATCCGATCCTTTCACAATCCATTCTATGCACTTTTCATTATTGCATCAGCATTGATCACATTAGGTTTCATTATGGCTTTTTCATCCAGTAACCTCCGACGCAAACTTGAAAACAGAGTTTAAGTCAAACAGTCTCCGGTCGTACAACAACTAATTACCTATAATCGATTCGACAATTAGCCAAACAAAAAAGCCCCATCATCACTGACAGGGCTCCTTTTTGATACATTTAGATCTTTATTTATTCTTCCGGCATTAAGACAATCTCGATCAAGTTGCCTTCCACTAAATACTTCTTAGCTGCTTCTTGTAGATCTTTTGGCTTCAATTCTTCGATAAGCTTTTCATACTCATAGAAATCAGCTAAATCTCTGTTGTATGAGTAATAGGAAGAAAGACTATTCAACCAGTAACGGTTCTCTTTCAGGCTCTCTTTACGATTGATTTTTTGAGATTCTTTGATTTCACTCAGGTCTTCTTCGGTTACTCCATCTTTCTTGATCAACTCAATCTCATCATAAACGGCCTGCTTCAGCTCTTCCATATTTTCAGGACCACAAGGGAATGAAATAGAGAACGTGTAGTTTTCATATGGGCGCTCACTGATGTAACCATTGGCCCCTACACCATATACACCACTCTTCTCTTCTCTGATCAAGTCAATCAATCGGTTAGTCATTACTTCACCAAGACTGTTCAGGATATAATTTTCTTCCTTGCTGTAGTCCGCCTCGCCTTTGTAGTTGATAGACACCTGGCTCTTCGGATCAGTACCTTTGTTGATCACTTTCGTGTACTTTCCTTTTGGTGGTCTAATGCCCAGATCTTTCCAGGTTTCTTCTCTTTTTATGCTTGGAATGCTTGCCAAATACGTTTCCAACAATGGCTTAATCTCCTCTACTTTGAAGTTACCTACAAAGAAGAAAGTGAAGTTTGCAGGGTCTGCAAAACGCTCTTTGTAGATCGCAAATGACTTATCCAAATCTATTTTAGCCAATTCCTCAGCAGTTGGAAAACCAACACGCTTATTGTATTGACTTAAGATTTTGATCATTTCATTTTGGAAATAGTATGCTGGATTAGACATCAGGTTGCCATACAACATGGTATTTCTTGTTTTGAAGGACTCAAAGCTCGCCGCATCTTTTCTTGGGCTTGTGAAATACAAATAGATCATTTGCATCATCGTCTCCAAATCCTTCGGAGCAGCGCTTCCGCTAAAGCCTTCACTATAAGTACCTACAAATGGAGAAACTCTCACAGTCTTACCTGCAAAC
>CAXEKM010000268.1:0-3599 GCA_963996645.1 uncultured Marinoscillum sp. | reverse complement strand
TCCGCCATCAACACTAAGTTCAAAACTGAGTTCATCTGTTGGCAACAAGCCTTCCGATTCGAATGAAATGGTGTATGACTCTCCTTGAATAAACTGCTCTCCTCCAGCAGGTGATCTGATAGATAGACTTCTAACAACATTTTCAATAGTAAATACAGCGTCAGAAGTATCCTGAACGTTTTTGGTTACATTTTCAACAACAATCAATGCGTTTGTTGAAACACTATCCCCAACTTCCCAGGTGAATGAATTTGAAGGGTAGGTAGTGCCAAGAATTCCTTGTGAAAGGTACCCGAAAGTTTCACCACCATCCATACTCAAACTAATGGCAATTTGATCGGTGTCTTCTGCACCTACCATTTCCCAACTAATCGTGAAATCAGATAGTGTAGATAGAATTTCTGATCCGTTTGGTGAAAGTACGGTTACTGATGGCTCCACTAGTTCATTGATTGTAAAATAGGCATCACTAACATCAGAAATTGACTTAGTTACATTTTCAACTTTTATCACTGCTGTTGTAGTAACGCTATCTGGAACGGTCCAACTAAATGAACCATTGAGTACATTACTCGTAGTTTGATTAATCGTAGCAAATTCACCTCCTTCAGAAGTTGATAAACCAATTAGTATATCATCAGTATCATCAAAGTTTTCCTGTGTCCACTCTATGGTGACTTGATCACCTACAGTATAAGTCTCGCCACCATTCGGAGTATTAACAACAATTGTAGGAGTAACTTCGGCTATGGTGAAATAGGCATCACTGATATCCGAAATAGACTTGGTTACATTTTCAACTTTTATCAACGCTGTTGCAGTAACGCTATCCGGAACGGTCCAACTGAATGAACCATTGAGCACATTACTCGTAGTTTGATTAATCGTGGCAAATTCACCGCCATCTGAAGTTGATAAACCAATTAGTATATCATCAGTATCGTCAAAGTTTTCCTGGGTCCACTCTATGGTGACTTGATCACCTACGGTATAACTCTCGCCACCATTCGGTGTGTTTACAGTCACTATTGGTACTGCTTCACTGATTGTAAAGTAACTGTTACTAACATCTGCAACTGTTTGAGTTGTATTCTCCACTTTAATCAATGCAGTGGTCGTTACACTATCAGGAACAGTCCAGATGTATGAACCTGCAAACTCACTATGAATACCTTCAATTATCGTGGCAAATTCACCTCCTTCAGCGGTAGATAAACCCATGACTAAATTATCTGTTGCATCAAAATTAGACGCAGACCAGGTAATGGTTACTTGCTGCCCCACAGTATAGTCCTGCCCTCCATTCGGTGTAGTTACTGTTACCGAAGGAACTAATTCGGTCATAGAAAAATATGAATCACTTACATCTTCAACACCTTTTGTGGTATTACTGATTTTAATGAGTGCAGTTGTGGTCGTGCTGTCAGGAATTACCCAACTGTATGAACTACCAAGTTCATCAAATGTGCCTTCATGAATAGTCACAAAATCCCCACCTACTTCCGTAGACAAACCGATTGTAAGATTATCCGTCGAACTAAAGTTGGTAGAGGTCCAGGTAATGTTGATTTCCTGGTTTTCGGTGAATGACTGACCTCCATTCGGGTAAGTCAAGGACATGGTTGGAGTGTTATCTGTCAATGCTCCTGATATTACCCAATTCGCTTGGGTATTCGACCCAGAAGAACCTGACCAGTTACCTTGAATGTTGTGTCTGGCCACATCAGCAAGAATGTTTCCAGACTGATGATCAAACTTATAATAGGCTAAAAGATCTGCTGAATTTTCAGGTACTGTAGATAACATATACTCATTAAGCTCGGCCAATGAACGAGCATCTGACCATATACGCACTTCATCCATAGATCCAGCAAAAGGAAATGCACTCCCAGCTGGCTGTTGACCGATAGTCATTGGTTGAGTGCTATTCAAATTACGACTTCCGAGACCGGTTGCTTTTGCGGCTTCTATTCCGTTGAGGTAAATAACAGCGGAATCACCTGCTCTCACTAATGCCATGTGATTCCAAACATCAGTGCTCACTGAAGCAGTAGTGGTGAGATCTGGTGTGTTGCTTCCTATAAATGCCGTGATTGTTCCTGAAGTTGTAAGGTAAATTCCCTGTGACCCTGCGGCTGTATTGTTATAATCTGATAGTAAAACCCTGCTTGAACTAAGATCTGAAACATTGAACCATGTTTCGATGGTGTACGCGTTGGTTCCGAAATCAAATGCTTCAGCACTATCCAAAGTGACTTTGTCATCCGTACCATCAAAATTCAAAGCTCTGCCGGGAGCGGAGTAGTTTGTCCCATATCGAGATACGGATGGAGCCGTGAAATTGGCATTTACAGCTAAAACTCTCCACCAGAAACCTGCATTGCTACCTATTCCTGCTGTAGTATATTGAGTTGAATTAGCCGCTAGTCCATTGGTATATGTAGTCCATGTGGTATTGTTCGAAGAATACTGAACTCTATAACTGGTTTCGGAAGTATCATTATCCGTCCAATAAAGTGTAGCGGTGTTATTACTATTTTCAATAATATAAAAATCACTTGGTGCAATAGCAGGAACTGCAACCGAGAATGTAGCATCACTAACATCCGAGATGCCAAGAGTTGTGTTTGTGATACGAATTAACCCTTGAGATGTCACCACTGTAGGAACTGTCCAAGTGTATGTATTCTCTGGTAGTGATGCATAAGTACCATCAAAAACCGAACTATATGTGGCTCCATTATCATCAGAAAACTCAATGGTTACAGCATCAGTACTTGTCCAATCAGCACCCAAATTCCAACCAACAGTCGTTTCGGCACCTGCTGCTAAGGTTTCACCTCCATTCGGTGTATACAAAGCTACAGTAGGACAGGTGCTACAAATACTAAAAGAAAGGGTGGTATCTCCTACATTTCTATTGCTATTAATCACCATGATTTTGACGGATGAATTATCAATCATTGGAGTAGTCCAATTGTAGGTGGATTGATCGCCTTCGTTTATTAAATTGTAATAATAAGTATTGGCAATTGCGGTAAATGAAGCCCCACCATTGGTGCTATAGCGTATGTTGAAATAATCACTATTACCTTTATCACCATTATTCCAGGTAATTGGCAAAACAGATCCCTGAAGCACATATTGACCATCCGTTGGAGATGTAATATCAACGAACGGCTCAAAATAAATTCTAAAGGTTTCACTCGTATCTGCTTTATTCCTGGTGGTATTTCTTACTATAATATCGACATTCTGATCGATCAAGGAACTGAAATCAGGTGCGGTCCAGGTATAGGAAGATGAATCTCCATCATTTAACAAATAACTGTGATATTGGTAAGTGATGTGCGTATAGGATGTACCTCCATTGGTACTGTAGAGAAACTGGAAATAATCGTTACTACCTAAATCACCATTTTTCCATTTGATCGTAATTGGATCACCGAACTTATATTCATCTGTAATCTTAGGACTCCCGATAGAAACCTCTGGCTCGAAGTAAATTCTAAATGCATCACTTGTATCAGCCTTATTCCTGGTGGTATTTCTTACTATAATATCGACATTCTGATCGATCAAGGAACTGAAATCAGGTG
>CAXEKM010000267.1:0-5044 GCA_963996645.1 uncultured Marinoscillum sp. | reverse complement strand
GTGAGCAACTAATCGGCAATAGTGTATGGTCATCCACCATTCTCAGTCATCACAATTCATTGTCTCCGGAGTATCAACAACAAGACCAATTATACCCTTCACTTAGACCTAAACTACTAGCAGCAATTGATAATGGACAACTAAACCCCTATCACTTTGCGATCATTGAAGATTGGTACATTACTGTCAAATCGGACAGAAAAGAGCACAGCTATGGAATCATTCATCCCTTAACAAAAGCAAACTTTGACCATGCTGATCAAATGAGAGCCAATGTCCACATTCGCTCAATCGCATTAAGAAATGCATTAATAGATATTGAAGCAAAAACTGGGATTGATTTGAATCTTGGATACGGGAGTTGGCTTCAGGGTAAAATTAATCCGACTGAATGATCCAACCATTAGCTTGTATTTTACGTCTATTAGTACAATGACCAAATACCTTACCAAAAGACTCTATTATATCGTACTCTTGCTTGGTTTGATCTCCTGTAGTGAAGATGAAGACTATGAGCCAACTTTTGGAGGTTCTTACACTGGTTATTACTACATATCCACTCCTACAACCCGCCAACTTCCTATTGCGCTTACTGTTGAGTTTGATTTAGGAAATTACACTGGTCATTCTGAAGACTCTCTTCATCACTCCGTATTTATGGGTCAATTCACTGTTGATGGCAATCAGGTGAATTTGACAAATGGGTTTAATGCGGTCGAAAAAAGCCAATGGAAACGAATCATGACCGGCACATATCGCTATGAATTAATCGATGAGACCATTAACATGAGCAGAGACTTACAAGATGGTGGCATTGAAGGGTTTAGATTAACAAAGGAGTAATCGACCTATTTTTAAACAACTTACACGTTCTTATTACCTAAGAGCAATCTGGAATCGTTCATTTCCTTTGAGCACTCATAGAATGTCATAATTGTCCAAACGACACATTAACCATCCGAGATAAACACCTTTCATCACAAAAATCCATGGACTGCTCAACATTCAACATGGATTAATAGTTAAGACATTTAGATTTGACCATGGAGAATCACCCCGTATTTGAGTGGCATCTCTTCATTGAACCAAATGACCGATCATGAACAAAACAGCCAAAAGAGTACTATACATTGTTATCGTATTAGTAATTCTTGGGATTATCATCTATCCAAAACTTCCAAAAGATGATCCTGAAGCTACAACTGTTACCACATCCCCACAATCAAAAAAATTAACGGTAGATGCCAAAATCGTCTCTAAAGAAGAGCTTAAAAATCAAGTAAGCATTACCGGTAGCATATTAGCTGACGAGTCGGTAGTCCTCAATAGTGAAGTAGCAGGAAAAGTGGAAAAAATCTACTTCAAAGAAGGCCAGAAGGTGAAAAAAGGAGAACTCTTGATCAAATTGAATGATGAAGAGGTACTCGCTGAAATTGAAAAGCTACAGTATACGAGAAAACTCAACGAGGACAGTGAGTTCCGACAAAAGCAGCTGCTGGATAAAGAAGCAATCTCACGTGAAGAATATGAAACTTCATTAACCACTCTTAATACAACTGTGGCCGAAATCAAGGTAATGCAGGCTCGTTTGGACAAACACCGCATTCGAGCTCCATTTGATGGCGTTATTGGCCTTAGAGACGTATCCGAAGGAAGTTATTTGAATCCGGGAGCAAGAATCGCCGACCTCTACAAAATTGATCCTGTTAAAATTGAGTTCTCCATTCCGAGTAAATATATCTCTTTAGTGAATGCTGGAGACTCGCTGACATTCACGGTAGATGCGTATGACGAAACATTCAAAGGAACCATATACGCTATTGAACCACAAATAGACCCACAAACCAGAAGTCTAAAAGTAAGAGCAAAAGCATCTAATAAGGATGCAAAACTGTACCCTGGACAATTCGCAAGAATCAATTTGATATTGGAAACCATTTCAGATGCTATGATGGTACCTACTATCGCGGTAATACCAGAATTGAATGGTAAAAAGCTCTACCTCTATAAAAATGGCACCGTCAATTCTCAATCAGTAACTACTGGCATTCGAACAGAAGAAGTATTGCAAGTCATAACAGGAATCGCACCTGGAGACACGGTAATTACGTCTGGTATTTTACAAATCAATCAAGGATCAGCTGTCAACGTTAACATCGATTAATTATGGCTAGTCTATCGAATATAAGCATTGAAAGACCCGTACTAGCCATAGTGATGTCGATCATCATTATGCTGTTCGGCGTAATTGGCTTCAACTTCTTAGGTGTACGTGAGTACCCAAGTGTTGACCCTCCAGTGATTACAGTTTCTACCTCCTATACAGGTGCCAGTGCAGATGTTATTGAGACACAAATTACTGAACCTCTGGAAGAGTCAATCAATGGTATTGATGGAATTAAAACACTCTCTTCTATCAGTGCAGATGGCAGAAGCAACATTACCGTAGAGTTTGGTTTGGAAACCAACCTGGAAACAGCTGCCAATGACGTAAGAGATAAAGTCTCTCGTGCACTGGGCAATTTACCCCCAGATGCTGATCCTCCGATTGTAACAAAAGCAGATGCCGATTCGCAACCAATTATCGCACTAAGAATCTACTCTGAAAAGCGAAATCTGCTGGAAATGTCAGAAATAGCTGATAACATTTTCAAAGAAACATTTCAAACGATTCCGGGAGTAAGTGAAGTTAGAATCTGGGGAGAAAAGAAATACAGTATGCGCCTCTGGATGGATCCAGATCGACTGGCCGCTTACAGTTTGACTCCTTTGGACGTTCTGAACGCTGTTCAATCACAAAACATAGAATTACCCTCAGGACGTGTAGAAGGCTCCTCAACAGAGCTAACTGTGCGTACGTTTGGCCGATTGTCTTCGCCAGAAGAATTCAACAGTCTGATCATTAGAGAAAGTAATGACGACATTGTGAGATTCCGCGATATTGGAAGAGCCGAATTGTATCCTGAGAATGATCGAACCATGCTCCGAAACAATAGCATCCCGATGGTATTGAATGCAATTGTTCCTCAACCTGGATCAAATAACCTGGAAATAGCAGAAGAGTTTTACAAGCGCCTGAAATCCCTACAGCGCAACATACCTGAGGATATTCATACCGAAATTGCCTTTGACAACACGGAATACATCAGCGAATCCATCAATGAGGTACAACAAACCATCTTCGTGGCTTTTGGACTTGTAGTGTTAATTATCTTCTTTTTCCTAAGAGACTGGAGAACCACTTTCATTCCTGTAATCACCGTACCAATCTCTTTGATAGGCTCCTTCTTTGTGATGTACTTCCTTGATTTTTCTATCAATGTATTGACACTTCTGGGAATTGTACTAGCCATTGGACTAGTGGTGGATGATGCCATTGTGGTATTGGAAAACATCTACACCAAGATAGAGGACGGAATGGATCCTGAAGAGGCAGGCAAGAAAGGAACCAACGAGATTTTCTTTGCTGTAATATCTACTACCGTAGCATTAACATCCGTATTCTTCCCTATTGTCTTCTTACAAGGACTTACTGGTCGCTTATTTCGAGAGTTTGGGATTACCGTGGCAGTAGCAGTGATTATTTCATCATTTGTAGCATTGACTTTAACTCCAATGCTCTCCAGTAAAATGTTGAAGAAGCGTGAGAAGAAACAGTGGTTCTATGAGAAAACAGAACCATTCTTCGTCTGGCTCAATCAACTCTACAATGACGCATTGGATGGTTTTATGGGCAGCCGATGGATTTCAGGAGTCATCGTAGTTGTCGCTGTGGGATTGATTTACTTATTCGCTCAGTTGGTTCCTTCTGAGCTATCTCCGCTGGAAGATCGCGGTGTATTTAGAATTATTGCTACTGGCCCAGAGGGTGCTACGTTCGAATACATGGACGAGTATGTGAAAGAAATCAATCAGCTTGTAGAAGACGAAGTACCTGAAGCAAAGTCAATCATCACCATTACTTCTCCGGGTTTCTCTGGAGCTGGAGCAGTGAACTCTGCCTTCATTATAGCTAAACTGACAGACGCACAGGATCGAACAAGAACTCAACATCAGATTGTGGAATTAATCAAACCACAGGTTGCTTCCAATACACAAGCCAGAGCATTTGTGGTAGAACCAGAGTCCATTGGTAACCGAAGAGGTGGTTTGCCGGTGAGTTTTGTTCTCCAGGCTCGACAATTAGAAGACTTGAAAGAGGTTCTTCCTGAGTTTCTTGAAAAAGCCAATGCCAGTCCAGCTTTTGACTTTGTGGATTTGAATCTTAAGTTCAACAAACCTGAACTAGGTGTACGAATAGACAGAGAAAAAGCAAGAAGTATGGGTGTTTCAGTGCGTGACATTGCACAAACACTCCAACTTAGCCTGAGTGGTAACCGTTTTGGCTACTTCATCATGAATGGAAAGCAGTACTATGTGATTGGACAGCTAGAGCGTGCGGACCGTAATGAGCCATTAGATCTAAAATCAATCTACATTAAATCAGGAAGTGGTGAATTAGTCCAAATGGACAATCTCATCTCCCTGGAAGAACGCTCCACTCCTCCTCAGCTATATCACTACAACCGATTTACCTCGGCAACAGTGTCCGCTAGTTTGGCCAATGGCTACACACTTGGTCAGGGACTAGATGAGATGTATGCAATAGCGGATGAGGTCCTTGATGATCGATTCCAAACTGCTCTTTCAGGATCTTCATTAGAATATCAGGAAAGTTCAGGCAACCTGTATTTCGCATTTGCCTTAGCACTCCTACTGATTTATTTGGTACTTGCAGCTCAGTTTGAGAGCTTCAGAGATCCTTTAATCATCATGTTTACAGTACCACTGGCATTATCTGGAGCCCTACTCACGCTGTGGTATTTCAACGAAACACTCAATATCTTCTCCCAGATCGGGATGATCATGTTGATTGGTTTGGTAACAAAAAACGGAATCTTGATTGTAGAATTTGCGAATCAACGTAAAGCACAGGGCATTTCGATGATTGAATCCATAAAAGGAGCTGCCAAAATGCGATTCAGACCAATTTTAATGACCTCTT
>CAXEKM010000266.1:0-2882 GCA_963996645.1 uncultured Marinoscillum sp. | reverse complement strand
GACACCGTCACAGATATGAATTCAACAGCCAGTTTTTAGCACAGTATGAAGAAGCCGGCATGATCGCTTCTGGCACTAACCCTGACACTGGACTTGTAGAAATCATGGAAATCCAGGACCACCCGTGGTTCGTTGGAGCACAATTCCACCCAGAATTAAAATCTACTGTGGTTAACCCACACCCACTATTCGTAAAATTCGTCAAAGCGGCGATCAATTATCGTAGAGAAAAAGAAAGCAATTAATAAGTAGAGATAGAGAATAATGGATAGAAATCAATTAATTGGATTGATAATGATGTTGGTGTTTATCACCATCTACTTTCAGTTTTTTGCTCCGGAGCCACCGGAGCCAACCGATCCGTCTGCCATTAATGTAGGTGACACAATCGTGGTAAGAAATGACTCTTTAGCAGCAACAACTCCTACCACTACCCTTTCAGATAGTGCAAAAGCTAAGCTCAATGAAATGAAATATGGTTTGTTCTCTCCTGCATCAGTAGGAACTGAAGAAATCACGACGTTCGAAAATGAGCAAATGATTGTGTCGTTCTCCTCAAAAGGCGGAACAGTACAAAAGATCATTTTGAAAGAGTTTGAGGATTTCCAAGGAAACCCGCTAGTTCTAATCGATGATGCTCATGCTGCTCAGCACATTTATGTGGAGCACTTATCTAGAACAATAGACTTATCAGAGCTATACTTCACTTCTAAAGGATCAGGTAAAGTTCTTCAGAGTGGTGATACAACTACTTTGGCGTATCAAGTAACGTTGCCAGAAGGTCAATCATTGACATATACTTACACCATTCCTGGTGAAGGATATGAGATTGGCATGACAGTTCGTCAAAATGGGCTGGAGTCAATCATTGGTCAGAACGTGAAATTCGCATGGAATCAGCGAATGAACCGATTGGAGCAAGACTTCAAAGATGCTAGAAACAGATCAACTGTTATCTATCGATTCACTGATGGAGATGTAGATGAGCTAAAAGCACAGTCAGAAGAGCGGGAAGAAGAAACGTTGGAACTGGCCACATCCTGGGTGTCTTTCCGTCAGAAGTTCTTTACTTCGGCGGTTATAGCTAGCAAACCGTTTACTAACGGTAATGTATCTAGTTATATCAACTTCCAGGATTCGACTGCTATTAAGAACGTTCAAATGTCAATGAACATGCCTTACGGAGACTTCATTGGCAATACAACTGACTTCAAATTCTACTACGGTCCAAACAACTACAGTATTCTTAAAGACGTAGCTCCTGACTTCTCTGAAAACGTAGAGCTAGGTTGGAGTGTATTGAGATGGATCAACAAGTTTGCGATCATTCCGATCTTCCATTTCCTGGAAAGATACATTAGCAACTACGGTATCATCATCATGATTATGGTAATCATCATCCGTATTGTGCTTGCTCCATTGACTTACAAGTCGCACATGGGTATGGCCAAGATGCGTGTATTGAAGCCAGAACTTGATGAAATCAAAGAAAGAAATGAGGGCGACATGCAGAAAGCTCAGCAGGAGCAGATGGCATTGTATCAAAAAGTAGGCATCAACCCGTTGAGTGGTTGTATTCCAATGCTTTTACAAATGCCTATCCTTTTCTCGATGTTCTATTTCTTCCCGAACTCAATAGAATTGAGACAAGAAGGCTTCTTATGGGCTCACGATTTATCTACTTATGATAGTATATTAAATCTACCTTTTACAATCCCATTCTATGGTGATCACGTGAGTTTGTTTACGTTATTGATGACAGCCTCTACTATCCTTTACACCTGGTCTAACAGTCAGGTAACAACAGTACAAGGCCCTATGAAGTCTCTTCAGTATGTAATGCCAATCATGTTCTTGTTCTTCCTGAACAGTTACTCTGCAGGTCTTACATTCTACTACTTCGTATCCAACATCGTTTCTTTCGCACAGATCTCCTTGTTTAGAAAAGTGATTGACGAAGAAAAGATCTTGAAGAAATTAGAAGAGAACAAAAAGAAAAATGCCAACAAGAAGAAGTCTTCTTTCGCTCAAAGATTGGAAGAAGCTATGAAGGCACAGGACCAAAAGAAGAAGCAGTCTAAAAAGAAATAGACCGGTCACTACAAGATTTTCTAAGTTCATACGCCCAGACCTGAGTCTGGGCGTTTTTTGTTTTTGAGGTGTAGGCAATTCACTTATTTTTATACTAGCGAAACTTTGTACTATCAACCTGCACATTACTATGAAAGTCTATGGCATCCTTTCTAAGGTTCCTTTTCTAAAAAGATATTCTTTTAAATTCTTATTTATTGCATTTCTGGGAATTCACATTCCGCTACTAGCTGTAATTGGATTTATCCTGTACAATCAAGGAGGCGGATTCTCAGCAATGAATGTTTTTCTTCTGGTTTTGGTGTTTACATTGATTGCGACGGTGATCACATTGTTTACACTTAACAGCTTACTGGCACCTTTACTAAAAACTAAAACCTCGCTGGAACAATATGCAGAGCAGGGTTTAATCCCCAATATCCCAACCAGCTATAATGATGAAGCTGGTATTGTGATGAAAAACGTTCAAAACACCATTGTGAAAATTGAGAACATGCTTTCTACACAAAGAGACCTTACCTCTCTCCTTTCACATGACCTGAGAACGCCCATTGCCGAAATGATTGGCGTGGCACAAGTAATGGATCCGGATGACAAGGAAGAACACGACATGATGGTAAAACAGATTGTTAAATCGGGCGAGAACCTTTTAGAAATGCTACAGTCAATTTTGACTATGATGAAATTGGATACTCTGGAAATTGCACCAGAAGACAAAGCCAAAACATCACTTCATACCATGGTTAATCATGTGATAGAGCAATCATCCAGTCGCTTAAGAGCAAAAAGCT
>CAXEKM010000265.1:0-6977 GCA_963996645.1 uncultured Marinoscillum sp. | reverse complement strand
CCTGTATGTACAATAGATCTTGCTGCGTCAAAGTCAATTACTAATTCGTATGCCTGACCAGCCTCAATCTCACTGTCTACTTTTACTTTTAATCCCGATGTAGAACCTGAAGGTACTTTCATATCCAAAGTATCTCCGTCAATTACTACCTGGTTCATTTCACCCAGGATTAATCTAACTTCTTTTAATTCTCCAACTTCAATGTCAACATCCGCTAAAATAGCTTCAGTGCCGTTTTGAAGTTCAAGGATATCATAGATTCTTGGTTCAATATCTACATAAACCCATTCACCATCGTCATCAGAAATTCTACCACTTTCATCTTCTTCAGAATCGTCATTATCATCAGAGTCATCGTCATCCTCAATGTCTTCCGCTTCTAATTTGTATTCTACACCTTGAACGTCGATTAATACTGCATCGTAAGCTGCAGGATCATCTACCAGGCTAATCTGCATGGTTGCAGTTCCTTCTGGTGTGTCCATAGAATCTGAGCTATTGTCGTCACAGCTAGAAAGGGCATAAACGGATGCCAATAGGAGGGCAAATAATTTTAGTTTCATAGCTTGTTGTTGTTTAATGTCTTTTGAATCTGGTAAGAAATCAAAGAGAAAAAATAGAGCCCCGAACTCATTGCCGTTGCAAGTCTTGCTCGGAGCTACTATTACCACCTTGATGCTCACTTTAAGACAAGAGGTGTGCCAGAACGTGGAAAGTGCCAATAGATTGAATTAGGGAGGAATTGACGGTATGCCAAACTTGAAAATTTTCTCTATTTGAGAAATTGGAGGTCAGAATGGGATAATTTGACTTTGTTTAATTCAATATAATCCTTGAATAGTTCATTGTTTTAGGCAGAGTAAAAAAATAGCCAGCTGTTTGGTACAGCTGGCTAGTCTAGTGAATTCATTAGTAATCCTCAGGTCAGATTACTTTACATTCAAGGTTACAAAAGTTCATTAGCAAGGTTGGCCAATTCAGAGCGCTCACCTTTCTCCAGAGTGACATGGGCATACATCGGGTGGTCCTGAATACGATCAATCAAATAGGACAATCCATTACTTTGTGAATCCAGGTATGGTGTATCAATTTGATGAATATCACCTGTAAATACGATTTTACAATTTTCACCAGCTCGGGTAATAATCGTTTTGATTTCGTGCGGTGTTAAGTTTTGCGCTTCATCTACTATAAAGAAGATATTGGAGAAACTTCTACCTCTTATATAAGCCAAAGGAGTAATTAAGAGCTTCTCTTGATTCACCATGTCAGTGATCGCCTTAAACTCTTTGTCACTTTCTTTAAACTGACTTTGGATAAGCTTCAAGTTATCCCAGAGCGGCTCCATGTACGGATTAAGTTTACTCTTTATATCTCCAGGCAGATAGCCAATGTCTTTATTGCTCAAAGGGACAATTGGCCTTGCTAAATAAATCTGCTTAAAGTTTCGTCTTTGCTCAAGTGCAGAGGCTAGAGCAATCAAGGTTTTACCTGTTCCGGCAACACCATTGATGCTGACTAGTTTGATGTCTGGGTTCAGCATGGCATGAATGGCAAAAGTCTGCTCCGCATTTCGTGGCTTGATACCATATACTGGCATTTTTTCTACTTTTTCAATACGCTTTTCATCTGCATTGTATCGAGAAAGTACAGAGTTCTTATCACTTTTCAGAATGTAATAAGAATTGGCAATGCCTTTTTTGCGGCCGAATACATTCTTCTTATCAGTATACCCTTTTTTGAAAATATCATCGATGACGTCAGATGTTATATCATCTACCTCGTATTTTCCAGTGTGCAGAGTGCTTACATTCTTAATCTTACCAGTTTCATAGTCCTCGGCCTGTAGATCCAGCGATTTGGCTTTCAATCTTAGATTGATGTCTTTACTAACCAGAATGACCTGACGCTTCTTTTCTTTTTGTTTGAGAGTCAGTGCTGCATTTAGGATGCTATGATCATTTTTTCGTTCGCCAAAGACCTTATGAGCGTCTACTGAGTTTTCCATGTCCATAAGGACTTTGAAATTTCCCTTGCTCTTCCCATTGAGTGGATTCCACTCCTGCAAAAGCTTGCCAGCAGCAAGTTTGTCTAAGAGTCGGGTAAATTCTCTCGCTTCAAAATTTTTGGTATCGTTTCCTTTTTTGAACGTGTCCAACTCCTCCAAAACCGTGATGGGAATCCCCACATCGTGTTCTGCGAAATTTAGAATGGAGTCATGCGCATAGAGGATGACTGAGGTGTCTAGAACGAATATTTTTTTGTCTTTGGTGGTGGTTTTTGCCATAGTTAAAAATTGAGTGGGCTGTGAAAAGGGGCTTTACGTAATATCTGTAAATTCTTGTGAAAATGGAATTCAACTCAGGAATAATATCAAGATTTTTTAAGACAAATCGAAGGTGATTGAATCCATTATATTTGATTACTCGATTAACTAATAGCTATGAAAAATATTGCGTTTATCTACCTCCTATTTGGCATGACCATTTCCTCAATTGCTCAAAATGCGAATGATGTATGTGATGAGTTTATGGATGCTAAAATATGGCTCAACAAAGATGAGCAGTTAGAAGGAATGGTATGTATCGGAACTGACAAAACGTTAAGGTTTCAAAATGGTCAGGATATGCGCTATATAAATGCAAGTCAGGTTCAATATATGGTTGTTGTTCAGGATAATCAAGTCTATGAAATGTACCCTTTGCCATATGACTACAACGATGATGGAAAGCTTGAGATCACTTATTTTTTGAAGATTTATCAGGCAAACGATATGATGTTACTTACTACAGAATGTTACGATTTAGATAGAGATATGAATCCAGGTAGTTATCTGGAAGACACCTATCGAAATTATTACAACGTCGTGATTTTGGCAGACCGGTTTGGAAATGTTGAGTCTGTACTAAAAAAGAAAAATCCCTTATTTAAAAACCTTACTGGATTTGATCGATATAGATGGCTATTGCCAGAGCAAAATGACCAAGTGCTCACAATGAATCAGACAGGAAAAGATTATCGTGACTTATTAGGGACTCAGTATCCTCGTTTTCAAAAGCGAGTGAAAGATCTTAATCTTGATCTAAAAACCATAGAGGGTTGGATTGAAGCGATTGATTTCTAACTTTTATTCAACAGCCATGTACCAGTCCTCTTTTTCTCGAGGAATGATCTTCAGGGCATTGGCAAGTACCATTTGGACAAGTGTAAACGATGCGGATTTATAATCTAATCCGCTGATTTCCCGAAATTGATTGACAGTAACCGTCTCATTATCATTAAGGAAGTTGAATAGCAACTTTTCATTATCTCCATATTGGAAATGGACATCCGTTGGTGAGTTGTTGAACTTTAAGATTTTTCGTATTTCAGGACTCGCCTGAATCGATCGATCTTTTACACGAACAAACGCCTTGCCGTATCTATGTTGTTTTTTCTCAAATGCGAAATACGGCTTACGCTCACCTGGATGAATGTAGTAATGAAGTAAGCTGCGTTTTTCAGATAATGGAAAAACTTCTAAATCAAACTTGATTTTAGGTCTACAGAGTTCACGCATGGCTTTTTGCAAAATGAAATCTTCTTCATCTGCATACTTGCAGCCAGGAATGGAACCATCATCATCCACTCCTACGAATAAATGTCCGCCTTTGGTATTGGCAAAAGCTACCACTTCCCTGATGACCTTTTCGGGGTGGTTGATCTTGCGTTTGAACTCTACAAATTCATTCTCACCGCCGAAGATCAACCGCTTGATCTCGCGCATTTCCATTGTTGAAAGAATTAATAGTCTTCCTCTTCATCGTCTTCCTGGCCTGGCATCGAAAACATGCTGCTAAATAGGTCTTTGAACTGCATGCCTCGCTCCAACTTGTGCTTGCTGAGCATACTGTATTCTGCCAATCCGTGAAGAGCAAATTCCATCAAAAATAAGGTGAATTCTTTTGATTGTTTGCCGTGTTGCTCGAGAACTAATGCTTCTAAGCCATCTATTTGTGATAGTTCTTTGTCATACTCATCTACAGGGAAGTCGCTCAGCACGTCTACCATATTTCCTTTTTCAAACCAATCGGTAATTGGCTTGTATGGATTCTTACCTTCTTTATTTTTTCTAATTTGTTCAGGGTCTGGGAAATATTGGATGAATTGGTTACGAATGGCTTTGCCAACCAGGTTTTGTGCTACTATACCAGGCCCTTCTTGCTCTCCTTCATAAACCAATTCTACTTTTCCAGTGATCGCAGGAAGTACTCCGATCATATCCGCTACGCGTACATGAGTCTTTTCTTCTCCATTGACTAGACGTCTGCGTTCAGCAGCACTAATCAGGTTTTCAAAAGCGGAGATAGTCAATCGTGCAGAGACACCACTCTTGGCATCCACATATTCAGATTCACGAGCTTCAAAAGCGATTTGCTCAATCAGGTCTTTCATTAAGTCGAATACAATCACCGACTCCTTCTGAGTAGCTTCAAGGTTGGCTTCTTGTTCTGTAATGCGTTTTCCAATATCTATCGACTTAGGATAGTGCGTGATGATCTGACTATCAATTCTATCCTTCAATGGTGTTACGATACTTCCTCTATTGGTGTAATCTTCCGGGTTCGCTGTAAAGACAAACTGAACATCTAATGGAAGACGAAGTTTGAACCCTCTGATTTGAATATCTCCTTCTTGCAGGATGTTGAATAGTGCTACCTGGATTCTTGCTTGCAAATCAGGAAGCTCATTGATCACGAATATTGATCGGTGAGATCTTGGAATCAATCCATAATGGATTACCCGTTCGTCAGAATAAGGCAATTTTAAACTAGCAGCTTTGATAGGGTCTACATCACCAATCAAGTCGGCAATAGTCACATCAGGAGTAGCTAATTTTTCAGTATATCGATCACTTCTGTGCATCCAACCGATAGGAGTGCTATCACCATGCTCAGCAATCTGATCCATGGCATATCTTGATAGCGGCTTCAACGGATCATCGTTCAAATCTGATCCTGCTACTACCGGAATATATTCATCCAGTAACATGGTCATGGTTCTCGCGATTCGCGTTTTGGCCTGACCTCTTAGTCCTAGAAAGTTGATATTGTGCTTAGCTAAGATCGCTCTTTCAATATCTGGAATAACCGTATCCTCATAACCCCAGATTCCTTCGAAGACATTTGTCTTGTTTTGAAGGTTTTTAATCAGGTTTTTTCGGAGCTCCTCTTTGATAGAGATGGATTCGTAACCAATACTTTTTAGCTCACCTAGCGTCTTTATTTTCAGAAGCTTGTCGGTAGATATATCTGAATAGTTCATTAATTCTATTAAAGGTTCTTTCTGCGATTTCTTTTATAATCTTCGAAAACTAAGTTGCCCAGCCCTTTCAGGCTACTGTAATAGGCGTTGCCATTGTTGACCTCTGTAAACTCGCGCACAAACTGTTGCAAGTACGGGTCTGAGGCAATCATAAATGTAGTAATAGGAATGTTGATTCGACGGCATTGAGCAGCCAAATTCAATGTTTTATTTAAGATTTTCGGATCCAGCCCAAAGCTGTTCTTATAGTATTTGATGCCTTGTTTCAAACAGGTTGGCTTGCCATCCGTGATCATGAAGATCTGTTTGTTCTTATTTTTTCTTCGTCTTAGCAAATCCATTGCGAGTTCCAAACCTGCTACAGTATTGGTGTGGTATGGACCTACACTTAAATAGGGAAGGTCTTTGATCTCAATTTGCCATGAGTCATTACCAAACACGATAACGTCCAAAGTGTCTTTCGGATACTTTTTGGTTATCATCTCTGCCAAGGCCATCGCTACTTTCTTAGCAGGAGTGATTCTGTCTTCTCCATAGAGAATCATGGAGTGACTGATGTCGATCATGAGAACAGTGGAAGTTTGCGTCTTCATTTCTCGCTCACGAACTTCCAAATCGTTCTCTGTCAGCATGAAATCACCGAAACCATGATTGATTTGAGCATTTCTGATACTTTCAGTCAATTCGATTTGCTCAGGACTATCTCCAAACTGGAATTCACGGAAATCTGAACTCATTTCATCACCCCTTCCGGAGTGACTAGTTCGGTGATCACCTTTTCCAGATTTTCTAAGCTTACCAAAAATTTCTTCCAGCGCACTTTTACGGATAGACTGCTCACTTTTAGCAGTGAGTTTAAATTCTCCATCCGGAGTTTTGTCACTGATGTATCCTTTGGACTTCAGGTCTTCGATGAAGTCACCGATACCATAGTCTTCGTTTGAAATATTATATTGCTTATCCAGATTAGTGAGCCAACTAAGGGCCTCACCTACATCTCCTGATGTGATGACCATTAGTTGCATGAAGATGTCCAGAAGATTGTCAAAAGTAGACTGCTCTGGATTCTTCTCCGGGATGAATTCTGTGAATCGATTTCCAATCATAACTCGGCCTTTGGTCTTAGTAAACTAAAAAATACCAAGAATGATTTCCACTTTTACAGGATTGATGGAGTTTTTTATTGTATTGAGCTAATAAGTGCTCCCAGAAGTGAAAATTTCATTTTAAATTGGACCTATACCAACTGAAATTATGCCTGGACACAAGCCCATATTCGCATCACTTGTACTTAGCCTGATTACTTTTTTACGAGATAGCTTATATAAGGCAATATTAGAGCCTAGCGCGCCTTCTAAAAGACGCGCTAAACGCATGAAGGACAATAAGAAAAAAGATTGATTCTTATTTCTTTGGCATTGTGCCAAAGATCACGTCCCAGAATGGAGATGATACTCCAAATGCATTATGAGGATCTTTGTAATGGTGGATACCGTGGTGAACCCATAGCACCTTAAAGAAATTCTTAGGTGGCTTGAATGCGTGTACCATGTAGTGAACCCATAAGTAAGAAGCATATCCAACAAGGAATCCAGGTAAGAATCCAAATACCATGTTGCCCATAATTACATAGTAAAGACCAAAGAATAACGCACTAAGGATTAAACTCAATG
>CAXEKM010000264.1:0-3493 GCA_963996645.1 uncultured Marinoscillum sp. | reverse complement strand
GTGGGGTGTGCTGTATTGGAGGCACTAGAAAGTGGAGGTTTGGATGAAGCGTCCTATGCAAATTACCAACGGATGATGCGTGAGAAGGCGCATTTCGAAACATCAGCAGTCGATAAGCGCCGCAAGGATAAAATGTTTGGTAAAATGATGAGGAATTATAAGAAAGGCGGGTATAATAAGTTTTAAGTAGGATTAAGTTCACTATTACCGGTTGGTTTGGCCGGTAGTAGTGGATTTTTTATCTTTCGATAAATAAGCCATGATTAATTAATATAAAATGAAGTTTTTCTTACCTGTCTTGATCACTGTTGCAACTCTGGGATATGGGTGTCAACAAGAAGAGTCTAATCAGAAAATTACCATAAAAGGTAGAGTGCATCAAAGAAATAGCGATACACTTTTACTTGTGAAATCTGGTGAGGACTGGAGATATCAGAATATTTCAATTCCTATTGATCAGGACAGTACCTTCTATTTTGAGTTCAATAAGCCAGAGTATGAGATTCAGTATGAACTCGTATTTCAAGATGAAAAATATATCAGAAGAGCAATTCCATTTATACCTGAGGTTGATTCTATAGAGTTTGAGTTGTATCCACTAAAGCAGTGGGAGAAAAATATTACTAAGGGAAGTTCAGCTCTCAATCAACTTAAGGAATTTCAAAAGCTTGATCGAGAAGCTTTTAGAGATTCATATGGTGAGTTGTATGAAAAGCTGGATTCAGTTGATGAATCCGATTCAGTTTTAGTGCAGTCTGTGAATAATCAACTTGATTCACTTCGTGATCAAGAAATTAATTGGATGCTCAAGTATTTTAAAGTTAAAAACAATGTGTTCGCATATGCCCAATTAATTGATCTTTTGAAATACAATAATTTCCATGGACATTTTCCCGAAAACCTTATGGAGGTAGTTGCACATTTTGGAAGTGAGTTCCCGACACACCCATATACTATGGATGTGACACTACGACTTGAATCAATGAAAAAGGTTCAAGTTGGAGGTAGTTATAGAGATTTTTCGGTTTTAGACAGTCTTGGAAAAAGCCATTTGGCGTCGGAATTAGTGAGTAAAAACAATATTATACTTATTGATCTGTGGTCACCATGGTGTGGGTTCTGTATCAAGAAAAGTTTATCAATAAAGAGTGAATATGTAGATCTAAGAAATAAGGGATTTGAGGTGTTTGCTGTATTAGGTGGTATAAGGGATATATCTGAATATGAAAAGGCAGTAAAAAAGTATCAATATCCGTGGCCAGTATATATCGAACTAAATGCGGAAAATGATATTTGGAGTAAGTACAATATTGATAATGCTGGAGGTGGACAATTCCTAATTGGTCAATCAGGGAAAATACTTGCAGTTAATCCAACTGTAGAAGAAATAAAGTCATTTTTATGATTCAGCCTGGAACTTGGATAAAAGCAGTTTTACTTATTCTTCTTTCTTTAACAACCTCGATTGCTCACAGTCAAAACTTAGATTCCATTCAATTGGAGTTGGAGCAACTTGAGTTAGGTAGCATCGAGCTTAGAAATCACGTAATGCCTACCATTAGAAATTATGGGTTCAAATCACCACAAATGGACTCGTTGAACCATGAGATCATGACGTTCGATTCAATGGCTCTTCATAAAGTACAGATCATTATTGATCAATATGGTTGGCTAGGTAAAAGCGAGGTTGGAGATGAGGCCAATCGCGCTTTGTTTTTAACGATACAGCACGCTCAAAATAATTCAGCCAGAGAAAAGTATTTCCCATTGTTGAAAGCCTCTGCTGAAGCTGGGGAGTCAGATTTGTCTGCTATGGCCACCATGCAGGATCGAATTTTAGTGGAACAAGGTGAAAAACAGCGCTATGGAACGCAATCAAGAATGGTTAATGGACAACAAGAACTCTACCCCATTGAAAATCCCAATGAGTTGAATAATCGTCGGAAAAAAGTAGGTTTAAAGAAGATAAAAAATTGATAAAAGAACCAGTCAGACCATAATGATAACCATGAAGAAACTATTGCCATTCGCCATCATTGCTATTATAAGTACCCAGTGTAATCAAAAGCCAACATTTGAAGCAGTGGATTGCGATTCGACTGGACAAATTGAGAATGCCAATGTTCGACATATATTCAAGCCCTGTCGAGAATTTATCTACTCTGCCAAATACTGGGATCCTGAGTACAATCAGATTTCCAATGAACTAATCCGAGTCGTGGTTAATGGCAATGCATGGGGGTATCAACCGGAAAGTCAGGATGAGATCACTATTCAATATGTTTACGACAGCACTCAAATTGATTTTTATAAGGAATACTCACTAAATCCGGAGATTGCTCACTGGACGGCAGAAACCACTACCGGTATCATTGAATCAGTTGATCATGTTTGGATGCATCCATTTCGCGACAACCAGTACACCTTTACGGAAGTAGCTCCATTTCCTTCAGTGAATTTACCATTGGAGGCGGGTAAGTCCTGGTCAAGTGGATTGAGTATTTATGAAGGTTGGGGAGTTTGGGCAGATTCTCGATTAGAAAATTCTTATGAAGTAGTAGGGTATGAACTAGTTGAATTGGAATTGGGAAATATGGACGCCTGGCATATTTATGGTGTAGGTACAGCCACATTTGGTACTTCTACCCACAACTATTGGTTTCATCCGGATTACGGGTTTATCAAGATGGTTTATAAAAACTATGCAGGTCAGCTATTGAAGTTTGAATTGGTGGAGGTCAATGATTTGTGATGATGAGAATTAACTTTTTCATGTGTTTTCTTATGCTCAATATCATGGTGCATGCCCAATCCATGTGTAATGATCAATTAGATACAAATCACTGGTTTTATAAATGGATGCATGCGGGTGAGGATAGGGATGAACAAAGGCTATTGAAAGTCAATTGTAATAATTTATTACCGTCAGATTTAACTTTTTCTACAGATAGAATTGATTCAACAAGATTTGAGGATGACGACTATCTTATGGATTTAGAAAGTAGAATACATCTTAATGGATTCGCCTTTGCTTTGGAAATGCTTGGTGAGATGCCTGTTTACCAAGATAGCTCAGAGATAGTTCGATTGTTTCAAATGATGCACAAAGGGATTGAAATATATACTGTGCATTTGGTTGACAATCAAACTTTCATTTCTTATAAATTTTTTGATGGATTAGAGATGATTCAAGAATGCAAGACATTTCCTGAAATTGAGTTTGATCATTTGAAAAGTCAAATTGTAAGTTCTGATATCATGGAGGCATCAAACTTTTTGGAGGATGAGTTAATAAAAAAGGATCTTGAGTTTGTAGTCATGGATGGATCAGATTTTCTTTTAGAGATGCAAATAGATTGTAAATATCATTTGGTGACTCTCGATAATCTTTTCACATATTTTCCTGAGTATGGTGCGATCAAGAGATGGTTTGATGGGAGGTTTGACGAATAAGAGAAAGGACGTACAAATTACTGTTGCAGCTTCATTGTTG
>CAXEKM010000263.1:0-2753 GCA_963996645.1 uncultured Marinoscillum sp. | reverse complement strand
GCGCTTGTTCCTTTTGTGTTTTTAAGCAAAGCAGGGAGAGCCCAAATAGGGTTAATCAAATCGAATGCATATGGTATGCTCATCGCTGCCTTTATCATCGGGATTGCTTTGAGCTTATTCTTACATGTGATTGGCAAGTTGTTGTATGAGGATTCTTTTCAAAACTGGTATGCATACATTGGCAAGTCCTACAATATTCCAGAGGTCATTTCAGCTTCAGACAAATTCACACTATTCCTAGTCATGGCGATCACAGGAATGATCTTTAGCCCAATTGGCGAAGAATTGTTCTTTCGGGGAGTAGTTCATGGAAGTTTTGCCAAATCTATTGGTGATCAAAAAGCATCCATTGTAGACAGTCTGGCTTTTGCGTTGACTCACATCGCCCACTTTGGATTGGTATTTATCAATGGCAACTGGACTTTCTATTTTGTACCAACACTTTTATGGGTCATTGGAATGTTTCTGGTAAGTATCGTATTCTTCCAAATGAAAAAAAGCTCCGGTTCGATACTCGGAGCTATTCTTTGCCATGCTGGATTTAACCTTGGTATGATCTATTGTATTTTCTATTTGGTTTGATTTATCGCTTCAAAATCAGGTATTCATAGGTATCTAGAGTAAGCTCTCCTGACAAATTCACATTTTCATTGGATATCGCTGATATCCATTCTCCAGCTACATCGGTCGGAATAGTGATACCTTCTTGATTGCCTCGAACATTGGCAATGACCAGCACTTCCTCTTCAGAATTAGATCTTGTAAAGATCACAACATCCGTTGTACTGTATGAGGTCATATTTCCATTGTGAACAGCTGACAATTCTTTTCTTGCTGCCATCACATCTACATAACCATCATAAATACTGGCATTCTGTGACCAATCGATCGGGTCATTGATCAAGAAATTGATCGTGTTTGGTCTGGCAACTTCCTGGCCATCATAAATCAGCGGAACACCACCTAAATAGGCGGTGATCACAAAAGCGGTTAACGACCCTTGAGTACCAAAATCATCTACCACACTACTCTCCCATGCATACACGTCGTGGTTAGTAATGTAGCGTAACTTCTCTCCTCCTGATGGAATACTCGTATATTCCTGATTGTGGGTATTGATAATGCTCAAAGCAGAGTTCCCTTCAGAAAACACATTGCGAATGGATGAATTGAAGTTCCACGCATAGTTCATTTCAAACCCAGCCGTGAAATTAGATGTTTCACCACCTTCAGCCAGCCAGATCAAATCTTTATCAGAAGAGGCATTCAGCTCATTCAAAGCCTGAGTCCAGAAGCTAGCTGGCAAAAAATCAGCAGCATCACAACGAAACCCGTCGATTCCTGCATTATCCAACCAAAACTCCATAGAGCTAATCATTTCAGCTCGTAAATCAGCATTTGTAAAGTCTAACTCCACCACATCGGTCCAGTTGGTTCCTGGAGGTGGTATCATGTTTCCATTGCTGTCTTTAGCATACCAGTCAGGATGATCGGTCACCCAATCATGATCCCAGGAAGTATGATTACCAACCCAATCTAAAATAACAGCAATATCTCTAATGTGAGCGTCATTGACCAAACGAATCAAATCATCCAAAGTCCCATATTCTGAGCCAACAGCTACATAATCTTTTGGTGCATAAGGTGAATTAATCCCTTTTTCTACCCCCACAGGAAAGATGGGCATCAGCCAGATCACGTTCGCACCCATTTCTTCAATATTGTCCAATCTACCTTGTACACCTTTGAATGTCCCTACCGTACTCATGGCACGCATATTCACCTGGTAGACCACCATTTCCTCTAGGGATGGAATGTTTGTAAATGGTTCAACAGTGATTGTTGCTCCGGGACCGGAAGGTTCAGGCGGAGTTAATCCTTCATCCTGACATGAGGTTAATAAGGTGATTAATAGTAGAAAAAGGTATCTCATGGGGTTGTTTCGTTTTAAGTAAAAACACCCTGAGAGCGGACACCATTCAAATCCAACTCCCAAGGTGGTGCTAGTTGTGAACTACGAGGTTGATGGCCTCCTTATTGATTTCTGATTATTTCAAAATTCCATACATATGGACTCACTGAAGTATCTAAACTGATTCTTACTGTATAGTTTCCGTCACTTCCTACACCAAAGTCTATTGCTCCGTCCGTATGAACCAAAGCACCTCTTTTGGTGAAGCTATCTCTAGGTCCAAGGTTGATATCCCAACCATCGTTCGCTCTGAATTTCAATGCACCATTGATAAGATCTTCAGTAATTTCCCAGCTATTGTTTTCCTCGTTGTAAGTCATCGCTGTTGAGGCATCCCAACTGCCTGGAGTAGCCGTACCGATGATTCCCCATTGCACTTCAGTGAATGAATAGGTAAGATTAGTTGGGTCTACAACCACCCGGTAATGTCCAGCAGCAACTGGAATGTTATCAGTACCTTCTGTAGTCAAAACACCTTCAGACGCAAAAGCATAGTTGGTACCATCCCAGCCTGCCTGGTCTGTGAATTTCACTTCATGTGCCGCATTGAAGTATGCAAATCCTTCGTAAACAGTAGTTCCATCCACATCCATCGGCTTCAAAACAACGGCGTTGTTCCATGGCTCCCATCCTGGATCAGTGAAACTCCCTGTCATGTACATTACATCACCATAATATTGACTAGTCAAAGTAGTAACAGCAACCGCTGCAGCTTCTGATGTGATGAATTCAGTGCCTGAAGTAGCGGTAATGAATACCTCAACAGCAACTTCTGTTTCTG
>CAXEKM010000262.1:0-3145 GCA_963996645.1 uncultured Marinoscillum sp. | reverse complement strand
TGATTTCTTCGGAGTAGAGACTTACCCAACAGCAACTTTCACTTTGAAAAGTGCAAAAAAACAAGGTGGTAACAAATACCAGGTTTCTGGTGACTTGACTATCAAAGGAATTACAAAATCAATCGAATTCCCTGCAGAGGTTGTAGTAGCTGGTGATCAAGTAATTTCTACTGCTACATTGACTATCGATAGATCAAAATATAACGTAAAATACGGTTCAGGTAGTTTCTTCGACGACTTGGGAGACAAAACTATCTATGACAACTTCGATCTTAAAATCAAAATCTTCAGCGCGAAGTAATTAGTTAAAATCAAGTATAGGTTAGAGGAGAAAGCCGTTCGCTGATTAGTGAACGGCTTTATTTTTTTTAGAAGTGTTTCCAGCCTTGTGCTTGTAATGAAATGGTATTACCTCCTCTGGTCACCATTACTTTTCCTTTATCAGCACTATGCATATATCCTATGGTATGAATATCAGCATGATTCTTGATCTTTTCAAAATCATCCTGTTTCAACGTGAACAATAACTCATAGTCTTCACCTCCATTTAGCGCACACGTATTCGGATCAATAGAAAACTCAGCTGCTGTTTCATAAGTCTCCTTATCAATTGGCAGTTTGTCTTCATATATCGCTGCTCCTAATCCTGAATGCTTACATAAATGAAAAACCTCTGATGCCAATCCATCAGAAACATCCATCATAGACGTAGGAACAACTCCTAACTCAGCCAACTCATGAACAATATTCATTCTTGCGACAGGCTTCAGCTGACGCCCCACCACATATGGATAATTATCGAGCTTTGGCTGCATGTCCGGATTGCCTAAAAACTCTTGCTTCTCTCTTTCCAAAACTTGCAATCCAATGTAAGCTCCACCTAGATCTCCAGTCACGCACAGAATATCCCCTTCTCCAGCTCCTGATCTGTATGTGATCTTATCTTTTGCAACTGTACCTAAAGCTGTAACAGAAATAACTATTCCACTGCGAGATGCAGTAGTATCACCTCCTACAAAGTCAACGCGGTAATCTTCACAAGCCAGACGAATACCTTCGTACAGAACTTCCAAAGCCTCTACTGAAAATCGATTACTAAGCGCAAGACTAACAGTCACTTGCTGTGGAGTAGCATTCATTGCAGCGATATCTGATACATTTACCGCAATCGCCTTATACCCTAAATGCTTCAACGGAATGTAGCTCAAGTCAAAGTGAATACCTTCCACTAACATGTCAGTGGTGGTAACCAAATATTCATCTCCCAGGTCCATCACTGCCGCATCGTCACCGATCCCTTTGACAGTCTTTTCGTTATAAAACTTAATCTCTTTACTCAAATGGTCGATCAAACCAAACTCTCCTAACTCTCCTACTTCTGTTCTTTTTTCGTCGCTCATTATTTATGATTTGATTTCCTGACACAACTCTACTAACACCCCATTAGTTGTTTTTGGGTGCAGAAAGCACACTAATTTATTATCAGCCCCCTTTTTAGGCTTTTCATTTAGCAGTTGAAATCCTTCACCTGCCAGTCGCTTCATTTCAGCTTCAATATCATCCACTTCAAAAGCGATGTGATGAATGCCTTCTCCACGTTTGTCAATGTACTTAGAAATGGCACTATCTGCAGAACTAGCTTCTAAAAGCTCAATTTTATTAGGTCCAACCTTGAAAAACGACGTTGTGACATGCTCGCTTTCCACTGTTTCTTCTTTATACTGCTGTTCACCAAATAACCTGGTAAATAATTCATTGGCTTTGTCCAATTCCTTTACCGCTATGCCGATGTGCTCAATTCTGACCATGATCTGTGGATTATGTATTAATTTCGCAAAAATGAGGAAACTTTTACAGGATTTGAAAGGTTTCCAGAGTTGTTGTATTTTTAAGTAAACTCGACATTTTATGGAGTATAGGACAGATGTCCATGTGGAGGCGGCCAGGATTCAGAATGAAATAATCAATTTCCTGGGATTGAAAAGCAGTGAATTGGTGTTTGAATTTACAAGCACCGAAGGAAAAGTGAAGCTTGACCTGATCACTGTGAATCCAAGGCATAACCAATCTTTCTTGTTTAAATCCATTACAGGATTCGATAAGACAGATGTGCTCAATAAAATGTTGGACTATGTGAAAACACATAAGGAGAAAGAAAGCTCCTATACAATCCAGTGGACAACCAAAGGAATGGGTGAGCTTCAGACTTCCTATTTTAGAGCCAAAAACATCTATGATGCTTTAGATAAACTCTATTACGGAAGAGATATGAACAACCTGACTGTGTTTAGTGTAGTGTTAAACCCAATTGCATAAGATCATGATCAACGTTACAGATAAAGCAAAAGAGCGCATAGCAGAATTAAGAACTGAAGAAGGTCATTCGCCAAGCCATAATATTCGTGTGGCTGTAAAAGGTGGAGGATGTTCTGGATTGATGTATGACTTGTTATTTGATGACAAGCTAACTGACACTGACGAGGTATTTGAAGACAAGGGTGTGAAGGTGATTGTGGACAAGAAGAGTATCCTGTACTTATTGGGTACTACGCTTGACTTTTCTGATGGTTTAAATGGAAAAGGATTTCAGTTCATCAATCCTAATGCTACAAGAACTTGCGGGTGTGGAGAAAGTTTCTCCATCTAACTGAAAGTAAAAAATCTTAAGAATGAAGCCCATTGCTCTAGCGATGGGCTTTTTTTATTTTCCGCAAATTCTTTCGTAGATTCAATAAAAACAAACCTAGTTAACCAAATGAAAATTCAAACTTACTTCGTTGCCCTGGCAACTATCATGATCATGTCTTGTGGAGGCAGTGGTACCTCCTCAGAGCAAACCTCTGAAGCAGTAATAGATGAAACTGCTGTTGTCGATTCTATCAGCATAGCTGTAGATGAGATGAAAACCGATCTCAGTTCAGAAACTGAGGCTACTGTTGAAGAAATTGACTCACTTTTAAGCGACATCTAATTATGAGAAAAATATCCCTAACACTAGTATTTGCCATTCTAATGCTCATGGCATCGCCATCCTTAATTGCTCAAGGACAAGGAAAGGGCAAGGATAAAAGCGAACAAGCCAAAGAAAAGAAAGGTAACAAACCTGACAAGGAAAAGTCTGACGAGAAAGAAGATGTTGATGATG
>CAXEKM010000261.1:0-4509 GCA_963996645.1 uncultured Marinoscillum sp. | reverse complement strand
TACGAGTTGTACTGGGAAATGCACAGAAGACCACAAATGATCCGTTTTGGAAAATTTGATCTTGCTTATACTGCTAAACCAGCTTCTCAGCCATACAGAAGAGTATTCCCGATTCCACAGCAGACGTTGGATGTGAGCGATGCCTTCACTCAAAATAAAGATTACAATTGATAGTTCAACAATTAAGCCGCTCCTGCTAGGGAGCGGCTTTCTCTCTCATTAAATAACCAATTTTATACTCACTATACTTATGAAAACTCTCAAAAAACTCTCGTTTTTGAGCAGGACGCTTATTGTCTTGACTCTATTAGCTACTTTCTCTTGTGAGGAGGCTCTTTTGCTAGAAGCTGGTGAACCATCAGCACCAATGGCTGCTAATTCCACTCAGATGAACATTGCTAAACGTTGGGCACCAATTCACTATATGGATGTAGATGCTACAGGTACCTATGCTTTGGGTGGTAAATCGGATTACATTTCTGCAATCAATTATGATGGAGACTGGAATGCTCTTAACAACTGGAATAACACAAATAATTACGCACTATCCGCGCATGTTTACTATTCAGTTGTAGAAACCAGTACCCATTACTTCATCATCTATGCGTTTTTTCATCCAAGAGACTGGACGGATAATCCATTCCTATATTCGTTGGATCAACACGAAAATGACCTGGAAGGTGTTTTGTTAACTGTTAAAAAGGATGGCTCGCAGTACGGTTCATTACTTGGCGCAGTAACGGTAAGTCACTCCGATTTTTATTCTTATGCAGTTTCTGGAAGTGGCTTGTCTAACGGAAGTCAAGACATTGATGGTACGCTTCAGCTTCAAAACTTCAATGGTCTAATGAGACCAGTTACAGCACAGGAAGCAAAAGGACATGGTTTGAAGGCATGGCCTCAAAACAATATCAACGGAGATGGAGTGATCTATTATCCATCTATGAATGGAAATGCCGAAGTACCATCTGACAATTATGATACCTATGTGGAATACAAATTGGTAGATATTTTCGAAGCAGGTGGACTTTGGGATCAACGATACAATACTGATTTGTTTTTTGATGCGAATGGTGGATTCAAAGGTGATGATTTCAAAACCGGAGGTGCCAATGCTCCATGGGCGTGGAATGATGGAAATGATGGAATCGTGCAAGGCGGCGAAATGGCGACAGATCCAGCCAAACTTATGGATAACTACTTCGATGGTTTAGGTAATTTCTCACATGTCTACACAGACAATGATTATTCTGGATCAACAGGCGGAGTGGCAACATTCTATCAGCATTGTAGCTATGGTGGCTATGCCGTAAGCTTAAAGCCAGGTAATTATACCTTAGGCCAATTACAATCTTATGGAATTAGCAACGATGATATTTCCTCGTTGAAAATAGAGGGAAGTCATACTGTGACGCTTTATCAGCACGACAATTTTGGAGGTACTTCTGTGGTGAAAACGTCAAGCACAAGCTGCCTGAATGGATTCAATGATGAGGTTAGCTCAATAAAAATTCAATAATTCTCTCAATCAATTGCGTTTGGAGGTGGTGTCAGTGCCGCCTCCTTTTTTTACCCAAATTATGCAATACAGCATAATTTGCCCAGAGGGCTGACGATTCGCCATTCAGCGAATGTCAGGGTGATCCTGACAAATAATTCTTTATTAAATAATTATTTCGTCATTATTCAATTGAAAAACTTACTTAATCATCTTTTAATTTTCTATTGAATAATGCGGATTTAATTTGTTCTTATGAAAAATCATTTTTTTTTGATCGTACTCGTTGGTTTGACTTTAGCTTGTAGCAAGCCTGAAACGACAGAATTAACACTAATTCGCAAACCTTACCAACAAAGTGCTTTTGGAGACAGTTTGACCATCCTTTGGAGAACGGATCAGGGAGAAGATGCTTATGTGAAGTACAAAAGTAACGAACATGATTGGAAAACGGTAAAAGGAAGCTCACGATCTACAAATGTTGGAAATATGGAGCATGAAGTGGTGCTGAAAGCATTGCCATTTAACACGTCATTTACCTATCAAATTTACAATGGAGACCATGAATGGAAGTTCAAAGATGAATACACTTTTCAATCTCAGAAAACTCCTTCGGATTCTGTATTTACCTTTTTTGCTGTTGGGGATATTGGTGAGCCCATCGAAACCGGAGGAACACCAGATTTATTAGCACATGCATTGAAACCCGAGTTGGATCAAATGGATTTTGGCTTACTACTCGGGGATATCATTTACCCGGATGGGAAAAGTGAAGATTACGACAAGAATCTTTTTACCCACTTTGATAAAGTATTTCCCTACATTCCTGTTTACCCTGTTTTGGGAAATCACGATTGGCACGAGCCAGATAGTAACTATACCCATGAGTGGAAACTGCCAGGCAATGAGCATTGGTACAGTTTCGATTATGCCAACGTGCATTTCACAGCTCTAGATACGAAAAATGGCGAAATGCATCTCTACGAAGACCAGCTAGCCTGGTTGGAGAATGATCTTAAATCGGTATCTGACAAAGACTGGAAGATTGTTTACTTACATCACAATGGCAATTCGTGCACCTATAAAAAGGACTATGAAGCGGTTGTTTCATTGTATCCAATCTTTGAAGCATATGATGTGGATTTGGTGCTTAACGGACATGCCCATACCTATGAGCGTTTGAATCCAATGGGGGCCGAAGGGGTTGTTTTGGAGTCAGCAATAGGTGATAAAGAGCACTATGAAAGTCCCGAAGGATTCATTAGCATAACCGTGGGTAGTGGAGGAAAACTCAGAGGGGTTGGAAGTGACCCGAAAGCTTATACTCCAGATCCTGAGAATTGCCGACATGAAAACCTGGTTGCCAAAGCTGTTCATGACTGGGCGTACCTTCAGGTGGCTATCGATGGAAAAACATTGAAAGGCAAAGCTATCGCCACCGAAGATCAGTCCGTATTAGATGAGTTTGAAATAATTAAGTAAGCTCATTTTTTAGATTACAAAAGACTATCAATTTGGTTAACCCCATCCCTAAAGGGTGCCAAATTGATTTTTTATAACAGATTATTGAGTGTTCAAAAAACTGCTTAGCCCCTCTAAATCATCTGTGTTAATCAAGTCTACACCAAGTGCCTGCAATTGTTTCCAGGCATTTGGATTATCAGGAGTAGCCCAAAATCTTACCAATTTTCCTTCAGCATGAGTTTGCTCCACCAGAGCCTTGATAGCCTGTTGATCAGACTCAGAAATTTCCTCTTTTCCATTCCATTTGGATACTTTTCTGAAACTGGTACTCACTACAGGCATCAATTTCGGAGAGATCCCTTTTCCCAGATCGTCAGGACGTCCATCTAGTGCAGCCCATTTGGCTTCATCTTTTGTAATCATTTCAATTGGACGATTCCCAGAAATGAAAATCACCACTCCATTATTCAACAGGTTCTCATAGCTCATTAATACTGATCGGAGTTTCTGGTAGGTAGGTTCAGCATCACTTTTGAAATCGATCATTAAGTAGACAGGGCGGTCATAATCGGGATATACTTTTCCTTTCTTTTCAATGATTGTGTTGAGTGGTTCCAGATATAAGTTTTGAAGCGTTCTGGCGGATTGTGGATTTGCAGGTTTGTCATGATACACATAGAGTTCGGCGCCTATCAGCCATACATCTGCTTCCACAGAAGTAAACCCATTGTCCAAAGCATCCAATAATGGTCTCTCATGTTCATAGTCGTTGTGAGCGTGGGCATTGGGCAATGGTTTTTGTCCAAACACTGCAATCAGAGAAAGCATTGCTATTTGAAATAGGATCAATTTCTTCATAGTGTAAAAATCGTATTGAAATTGGTCAACACGTTATTTTCGCTGTTATCGAATAATTAAATTCAATACTACATATAGGAGATTGCAACTATTTTCCTTTAACTTCGTCAATACTACAAATAGGATATTGAGAAAATGAAGAAGTTCCAACTCGGAGAATTTGAGGAAATAGTATTGCTGACAGTAGGAGTGCTATACGATGAAGCTTATGGTGTAGCCATTAAGGATGAAATAGAAAAACGGCTCGAGCGTAAAGTGAGTGTAGGAGCACTGCAATCAGCTCTTCGACGAATGGAAAAGAAAGGATTTCTGGATAGCCGTGAGGGTGACCCTACCGAGCAACGTGGAGGAAAGCCCAAACGATTCTTCAGAATCACGGCTTTTGGAAAGAAAGCCCTGGAATACTCTAAAGATGTACGTACGGATCTTTGGAACGCTATTCCAGATGTAGCCCTAGATATGAAAATCGTATGATCAAGCGATTGGCAGATCGTCTTCTCAAGTGGTATTGTCACCCAGATTATTACTCAGACATCTCGGGTGATCTGGAGGAGATTTATCTGAGAAATTTAGATGCAGAGATCAGTCGTGCTGGTTGGAGGCATTTTATTCAGGTGATTCTACTCTTCAGACCTTCATTACTCAAAGATTTTGGTCAGGACTCAATTTTAAAGGATACTGGAATGTTA
>CAXEKM010000260.1:0-3989 GCA_963996645.1 uncultured Marinoscillum sp. | reverse complement strand
GTGTTTTTGGCGTTGCCATAAAGTCCACTCGCTCTATTCTATCCCAGTCTATTCCGAGCTTACCAAGTTCATCATCATAGACTTGAATTTCTGCACCAACATCATTGTATCCCTGACCGCTTAAGTGATAAGTCAATCCATTCTTCAGTGTCAAGTCAACATAGCCTCGCTTTACATTTTCAATGGATTTGATATCTCCGAATTGACACGTGAACTGATGACGAGAAGAAATATTATCTGACCAGATGCTGCTGAAATCCCAATTGAAATTCTCCCAATCAAATCCTTTGCTACCAGATCGCTGACGATACTCATCGTGCTTGCTCTCTCCCGTCTTGGCTGCATTGAAGTAATTATGCCAAAAGGCCTCCTCATTTCCCCAGCGCAATCTACCTTCATAGACTTTACGGTCCACTGTAGTCACTTTACCATACATATATCCCTGTGCATTCTGGGCTTTAAGCTCTTGAAGCACAATCAGAAAAGCAATCACATTGCCCACCACTAATAATATAATCCTCTTATTCTTCATCATCCAACGATATATATGGTTACCTGACTTCATAAACCCAAATCTGGGAAAATGGATGCTTAAATATAAGAGAAGCTATCCTCACCCGGTAATATACCTCACCGAAACAGGAAGGAGTCTTACCGAAACGGACAGACAAAAACTTATCTTTGTGGTGTCTTTGATCTACAATAACTCCGATTGACTTATGATTGCGCATACAATCCTAACAGATGACCAGTTCGAATCACAATTCTCTACTTGCGAATTAGCACCTGAATTGTTCAGTCATGAAGCTCATATTCGATTGGCGTGGATCCACATTACTCGTTATGGAATTGATCAGGCCATCTCCAATATTCAGTCCCAATTGAAAGCCTATACCAGGCACGTTGGAGCAGAAGATAAGTATAATGTAACCGTAACTGTAGCAGCATGTCGAGCTGTTTATCATTTCATATTGAAATCTGATGCTACAATTTTTCATGAATTCATTGAAGAAAATGAGCGGTTGTTAACCCAATTCAAACAATTGATGGAAGCACATTATACGACCAATATTTTTGAATCAACTCAGGCCAAAGAAGTCTATTTAGAGCCTGAATTAATTCCATTTGACTGATTTCCCAAAAATCTACCCCTTCACACCAAATATCTAAGGTCGTTTCCCAATCATCTAAATAAGAGCAAAGGACCTGAGTCGTCATTATACTTTTGGATCATACAAAAGCAACAAGGCGATGAAACAGCAACTTTTATTAATCGATGATAACCCAATGATGGGAGGTTTTTTAACTCACCTATTTGGAAGAGACCATGACGTAATGTGGTGTACCACAGCTGAAGAAGCAATGGGCTGGTTACAAAAAAGAAACCTTCCTGATCTAATCATTTGCGATTATGAATTAACAGGCATAAGTGGTTTGGAATTCTTGAAGCACATTAAAAAAACAGGCTTTTTCAAAGACATCCCAGTAATGATGTTGTCAGGTAAAACAAACAGCGAAAACAGAATTAAATGTTTGGAAGCCGGAGCTGAGGACTTCATTATGAAGCCATTCAATCCTACCGAGTTAGGAATTAAAGTGGGTAACCTCCTCACCAAATCAACTGAGTTAGCAAGAAGAGCATACTGAATTACAGAACGCAACTAGAATGAAAGAGATCATCCTTATCAACCAAAGACATCTTAAAAAACCATTTGCAGAACATGGTTTTAATGTAACATTGATTGATTCTTTTGAAGAAGTCGTTTTGGATATTCACAAACGCAAACACTTCAACAAAAGTCAAGCGACTTCCATTCTTTGCGAAATGGACACCAACAACGGCTATAAAAATCTGATCAGTTACATCAATTCACAGAAAGTAAACCTACCAGTGATTGTTATTACCAATCAACATAACTTAACACTGAAAAAGGAAGCTTTTGAAGCTGGCGCTGCAGATTATTTCTATTATGGTCTGAATCTGGATGATCTGATTTTCAGAATTGAAAATCTGGATCAACTCAGTGAGAAATCACAAAAACCAGCTTACCAAATCAACTACCGCATGCCTCTTGGCAAAAGGTTATTCGACATTTTAGTGTCTGGACTTTTGTTGACTCTTCTGAGTCCATTGTTTCTTATTGTCGGACTACTGATCAAAATGACATCTAGGGGTCCTGTATTCTATAGCTCACCTCGAGTAGGTACGGGCTACAAAACATTTCCATTTTACAAGTTTAGATCCATGCGTGTGAATGCGGATCATATGTTGAAAGACATGCAACATCTCAATCACTATGCTAACACTGATCAATCTAAACCATCCAAATCAAAAGTGAATAAGGAGCAACCGATGCTCTTTAGCGATGAAGGGTTCATTGATGAAACAGCGTTCCAACAATTGAAACAAAAAGAAGAGGAACAAGCTTTTGTAAAATTCCAAAATGATCCAAGAATCACCAAAATCGGACATTTCATAAGAAAAACAAGCATTGACGAATTGCCTCAGTTAGTTAATGTATTACTAGGTCACATGTCCATAGTAGGCAACAGACCGCTTCCGCTTTATGAGGCCGAAAAACTTACTTCAGATATGTGGGCATTGCGTTTTATGGCACCAGCAGGCATCACCGGCCTATGGCAAGTAACTGAGCGTGGAAAAGCCAGCACATCTACAGATAGCCGCAAACTTCTTGATATCACCTACGCGCAGAACTATTCTATGTGGATGGACCTAAAAATCCTCCTCAAAACTCCCCTAGCAGCAATTCAACAAGAAAAAGTGTAAACAAGATGAAAAAGAATTTACTAGCTCTAGCAATTTTGGTAATTACGTTAAATAGCTGTGTTACCAGTACAGAAAATATTGATCAAGTAGCTGACGAAAATTTAATCAGTGAAGATCTGAACACAACAAACTTCTCGCAAACAAAAATTCATATTGAGTTAAAAACTCAAGGCGAAGAGGCATTATCAGGCGTATTAATTAAGCTTTGGGGAGGATCTCCTTTAGCAGGAGGAACAGTCATTTTCAAATCGCTGACTAACAATGAAGGAAGCATTACATCAGACTATAATTTACCTGCACATTTAGAAAGTGTAGTCCTTGAAATAAGTCAGATTGGAATGCCAAATTACCTGGTAATCCCAGTAGATCAATTAGATCAGATAATCATAAAAGGGACGGACCATGGCTTTGAAGAACTTGAAGTTGCGTCTGTTCCTGGACAAAGTTTCCCTCAAGATGGAGTGGAAACCGGAAGCTACAATGCTAGAATTGCAGCAGCTCCTGTTACTTATTTATCAACCTACAATGCAGATGGTGTTCCTGATGTAATGGAAACTCCAGATGTAGTTTCAAGTGAATTGCTGTCGTTCATAAGTGCTTCCTTACCTGAAGGTGCCCCTGTTCCAGTGGCTCACCCCTCCTATTTAGCAGAAAATGCAGAAAGTAACCTGATCATCGAAGCGCAAGCTGATGTATGGATGACCTTTGTACATGAAGGTGCTGGTTATAAAAATGTGCTAGCATTCTATACGTATCCTACAGGAAACCCTCCTACCACTGCAGATGAAATAGATTCTATCGTAGTAGCTTTTCCAAACGCCTCATTCCTCAATTCAGGAGGAGCATTACAAACAGGTTATAAAGTACATCTAGGTACGTTTGAAGCTGGAACCACGATGGGTTTTGCGCTGCTTGCTAACGGATGGAATGGTACCGAAGCTACTTATGGCAACCAGGTGGTATATTCTAATAACGACCTAAATCCTGAATCTACAGCTGAAAAAAGATATCACTCCGTATTGCTTTATGATGACGTTAATGAACTTTTTGTGGTAGGATTGGAAGATCTCAATCGTGATGGCAGTAGTGACGATGACTTTAACGATGCAGTATTCTACCTGACTGCCAACCCAATTGAGGCAATCAACAGAACTAATGTAAACCCAATTGATAAACCTGTGGATGCAGATGGTGATGGAGT
>CAXEKM010000259.1:0-1813 GCA_963996645.1 uncultured Marinoscillum sp. | reverse complement strand
TTACCCATTAGTAGCAGATAGCTCTAAAACTGTAGCTAACAACTTTGGTGTGCTTGCAGGTGACTGGAACTACAACGAAGAAGGAGAGTTAGTATTCGAAGGTGCTCCAGTCGCATACAGAGGTACATTCTTCATTGACAAAGAAGGAGTAGTAAGACACGAAACAATCAATGATCTTCCTCTTGGAAGAAACATTGACGAAATGTTAAGAATCGTTGATGCTTGGCATCACGTAGAAAAGCACGGTGAAGTATGCCCTGCAAACTGGGAAGAAGGTAAAGATGCTATGTCAGCAACCAGAGATGGTGTTTCATCATACCTTGCATCTCACTAATTTGATAGAGTTTTAGATTATCAATAATTACAAAAAGCTGCACGAAAGTGCGGCTTTTTTTATTCCCTTATAATGGTTCGGTTTTTGCTTGTTTAGTGCTGTATTTATTTTTTGATAAGTTATAAATCTAAAAGCCTGTAATGAGATTAACTATTTGTATTGTATTTGCTTCATTTTTCTCCTATGAACTCTACTCACAAAATCATTCTGAACGGATCTCGAATCAAATATTAGATTTTAGTGAGCGAAATCCTACCGAGAAGTTGTATGTCGACCTAAACAAATCTACCTATTTAAGTGGTGAAACCATTTGGATGAAAACATACCTGATTTCTGGATTTCACAACCAACCGAGTCCGCTAAGTGGAGTTGTCTATTTGGAATTAGTATCATCTGATGGTAAGCTCGTAGAGCAAATAACAGTTGAATCCAGAGAAGGGTTTGGTGCAAGTCAGATAAGCCTACCCAATGACATAAAAACTGGTAATTATTTACTTACTGGTTATACTAATTGGATGAAAAATTTTGGTTCAGAATATTTTTTTCAAAAGCACATCACCATCTTCAATATACAGGATGATAAGCCAACTCCCGAGCCAATTCTAAATACACTTGATACCGTTTTATTTTTTCCTGAGAGTGGAAATCTGGTTTCTGGATTAGAAACAAGAGTGGCTTTTAAAGCTTTCAATTCGAATGGTTCTCATAGAAATATTGAAGGTGTTATTCGAAATGAGAAAAAGGATGTTTGCTTAATTAAAACCACACTTGATGGTATGGGAGTACTTACTTTTACTCCAGAAAATTCAGGGAAATATACGCTTACTGTTGATGGGAAAAACTTTTCACTTCCTGTAGTTCATGAAAAAGGACAGGTGTTGTCTGTAATCAATGCGCCTACAAATGATAAACTGAAGTTGATTATCAAGAATAATGATAGTAGAGTAAGTGAATTACAATTAGTTATCCATCGTAGGGGATTGCCAACGATTTCTAGTGAAATCAGGTTTAAAAATGGTGTTTCACTTCTTGAAATTGACAAAAACAACTTCTTGCCTGGAGTCAATACAATCACACTTTTTAGAAATGATGGAACTCCGCTTTTAGAACGAAAATTTTTTATTGAAGGAAATGATCAAGTAACAGTTCAAATTTCAACTTCTCAGGAGAGTTATTCGCTGAGAGAAGAGGTGACTGTCAGTTTGAGTTTGGATTATCAAGATAGTCCAATAGCAACAAAATTGTCATGTGCTGTAACTAATGATTGGGAGGTTGAGTTGGACACAATGGAAGATAATGCCATATCCTATTTAATATTATCGGGTGATTTGCCAGGCATTATTCATAATCCACGTCAATATTTTGATACCAGCGATGAGTCTCGCTGGTTGAAACAAGACCTTTTGATGATGGTTTACGGTTGGAGTAGGTATAAATGGGAAGATTTGCTTGAAAGAGAATATCTGGCATTTCCTATGG
>CAXEKM010000258.1:0-3310 GCA_963996645.1 uncultured Marinoscillum sp. | reverse complement strand
TATCAGGTGACCATGTATCAAAATGATGGATTCAGTGGAAATACAGTAACTAAATATGGTGATGATGCTTGTCTTGTAGATGATGGCTTCAATGATGACATCAGTTCATTAGTTGTTTCCACTGGCAACTCCTGGTCGCAGCAAATAGAAGCTGAAAATTGGGCTGTAATGTCAGGAGTACAAACTGAGGCTTGCTCTGAAGGAGGATTGAATGCAGGGTGGATCGATGCCAATGACTGGATGGTCTGGGATGTGAATGTTCCTAACGCTGGACAATATACTGTGCAGTATCGAGTAGCCAGTGCATCTGGCGGAGGAAGTCTTCAACTAGAAAAAGCTGGTGGAAGCCCTGTTTATGGTTCTCTTGGTATACCAAATACAGGTGGATGGCAAAACTGGACCACTATTTCACACACTGTTAATTTGAATGCTGGTCAGCAACAGATCGCTATCAAAGCACTTTCTGGCGGTTGGAATCTAAACTGGATCAAAATTGTGAGTGGCACTGGAGCTAGAATAGACATGGAATCAAATGAGGAATTAACTCAAGAAAGCATTCAGGTTTTTCCTAATCCTACAACCTCTTCTCTAAGTGTTAAAGGAATTACAAAAGAAACCAACTACTCCGTGGTTGATCTTGGAGGAAGTGAACTGCTTACTGGCAAACTCTCTTCTCAAGAATCTCAGATTGAAGTAAATTCTTTAAAGTCTGGTATGTATTTACTCAGACTTGCTGAAAGCAATAAAACACTTCAATTCATTAAGAAATAACTCACAAGGCACCCATAAAGGGTGCCTCACTTTTACTTTTTAAAATCAACACTATGAAAATGCAACTCACTATGAGCCGGTGGCAAAAAGCCATCCGACCAGCACTCTATTGCCTATTAATAATGGCATTTACAATGACACAGGCTCAAACACTGCCTTATCAAATCACCAATAACTCTGATTATTCTGACAGTGAAGTCTACGTGGCCATTGTGGGAATCACGGGAGGACATGTTTGGGTAGACCCAGTCACCGGACAAGTCCACCAAATGAGCCAATCAGACAACACAGTACCCGGACCAGTATATGGAGGAAATATGGGACCTGGCAATAATGCTTTGTATGCCAACTGTTTCAGGAAACTGAGTGACATACCTAACAAAACTGTGAACCTACCACAGATTGCTGGCTGTAGAATCTTCTTCGCTTTCCAAAGCCAGCTGTATCTCTATTTCTTTGGGTACTCAGGCGCACCAAGTGGCTACTCCGCTCCTAACCTGGAGAATGCTACTGATCCCAATCAGGGAATCAAGTTTGAGATTGCAGAGCTTACCTACAACAACTACGGCTTGTGGATCAACACAACGCGTGTTGACTCTTACCAGTACCCTATGGGTATAGAAGTTTGGGGAAATGGTTTTTACAAGAAAGTTGGTGAGCTTAAAACGCATCAGCAAATCCTCAATGAATGGCAGGCTACTGCTCCTGCAGAGTTTCAGGGATTGCTAGATCAGAGCACTACTACGATCAAATTTCCTACCAAGTCATCTACTTTTCCTCAGAGCTTAATCCAAAACTACATCGATCAGATTTGGTCAAAATACAGTTCTCAGCAACTGGTCTTTAATTCTGGAGATGCAGGAACCTGGAGAGGAAGTGTGTCAGGCAACAACTTTGTCTTTACCAGAGATAGTGATGGTCAGGTGGCTACTATTCCTGGGAAACCAACCACAGAAATGGCCATGGAAGCAAGTGGTGTAATGGCTCAGGGAGCTCAATGGGATTTAGTGGTTCAAGCTCAAATTGCAGCGGCAATCAATAGACACGCCATCAATCTTAATCTTGGATCTGGTGCTATGCAAGACTTCTCCAACGAAGCAAATTATTATCAAACCTGGCCATATAACTGGTATGCAAAGTTCTGGCATCGATCAGACATCTCCTACAATAGCCAAACGTATGCTTTCTCATTTGATGATGTATTTGATCAGTCAGCTACCATCCACACTCCTAGCCCTACGAACATCAATATTACCCTTGGTGGATATCCTGGAGGCACTTCAGGTGGTGCTGTAACCTTATATCAGCATTGTAACTATGGCGGCTATGCAGTATCTCTAAATGAAGGATCATATACTCTTGGACAACTGCAGGCTTTAGGTGTAAGCAATGATGACATTTCGTCCTTAAAAATAGAAAGCGGTTATCAGGTTACGATGTATCAAAATGATGGTTTTACTGGAAATACAGTAGTGAAAACTGGTGATGACGCCTGTTTGGTAGATGATGGCTTCAATGATGACATCAGCTCATTGGTGGTAAGTTCAGCAGGTGGATGGTCACAGCAAATTGAAGCGGAAGATTGGGCTATCATGTCTGGTGTACAAACAGAAGCATGTACTGAAGGTGGACTGAATGTTGGTTGGATAGATGCCAATGACTGGATCGTATGGGATGTCAATGTTCCTAACTCTGGCTCTTATACGGTGGAGTATCGTGTGGCTAGCACTTCAGGTGGAGGTAGTTTGCAGCTTGAAAACGCAGGTGGCAGCCCAGTATATGGATCACTAGGTGTACCAAATACTGGCGGCTGGCAAAACTGGACTTCTATATCACATACGGTTAGCCTATCAGCAGGTCAACAGCAAATTGCGATTAAAGCACTCGCTGGTGGATGGAATCTCAATTGGATTAAAATCAGTAGTGCTTCAGGAGCACGGTTAAGTCCTGAATTAGTTCAAGATTTACCAGAGACCGAGTTGAAAGTTTATCCGAATCCTGTAGAGGACTTTTTGAGCATTGGGTTATCCAAAGATCGGGTCCTACAACAGATTGAAGTATTGGATATATCCGGCAGAGCATTGTATCAAATGAAATCTCCAGATTACAATAAAGTAGATTTAAGCTTTTTGGAAGCGGGTCAATACTTCTTGAGAATTCAGATAGACGATCAGGTTCAAACCAAAAGAATCATTAAGAAATAGGCTAATTTCACTATAGTTCTAAAAGTAAGGTTCACTCTTCTGTAGTGGACCTTTTTTCGTTGATCATTACCCAAATAATTGATTTCCCATCATCTGTATACTTATAACCCAACGACGCATTCACTACCTCTGCACGCTCAATCATTCTGCTAACACCACCATTTAGGGATGATGATTTCTCCCAATCAAATCCAATTCCATCATCTGCAATCTCACAGTAAATCTGTTGTTCATTTTTCACAAATATTTTTAATGTGTTGGCCTTGGAGTGTTGCAGTGAATTGGCAACGGCTTCTTGAATTATCCTGAAGAGATTAGAACTTATATGAAGGTCT
>CAXEKM010000257.1:0-2528 GCA_963996645.1 uncultured Marinoscillum sp. | reverse complement strand
GTGGACCTATTGCATTCTTTGGAATAGCTATTCCGCATTTAACCAGAATGCTTTTTAACACATCAAACCATCTATTTTTAACACCGTTAGTGATCCTCTTTGGAGGAACACTCATGTTGGTTTTTGACTTTATCGCTCAGCTTCCGGGACTGGAAACGACCTTACCAATCAATGCTGTAACAGCGCTTTTCGGTGCACCTTTCGTCATCTATATCTTGATGCGTAAACGAAACCTAAACTATAGCTACTGATGGGTGTTTTAGAGGTCAAAAATTTAAACATCGGATACCGGAATAAAGATCAGGCTAAGGTCATCCAGCATGACATCAACGTGAGCCTTGAAAGAGGACAAATCATTTCACTGATGGGCCAAAATGGAGTTGGCAAGACAACCTTCATCAAGACTATTTCTGGATTGCTTGATCAAATTGGGGGTGAAATTTTATATGGAGGAAAATCCATCGCAAAACTCTCCAAACTTGAGCTCGCGCAGCAATTGAGTGTGGTACTCACAGAAAAACCGTACAGCCAAAACCTTTCAGTTTTGGAACTTATCGCCATTGGTAGACACCCTTATTCGGGCTGGTTAGGTACGCTATCTTCTCATGATAAGGAAATCATCGATTGGGCTATTTCTGAAACACATATCAATTACCTGGCAAATCGAAAGATATATGAGCTGAGTGATGGTCAGCTCCAAAAAGTAATGATCGCTCGAGCGCTGGCTCAGGAAACAGACATCATTCTATTAGATGAACCTGCTGCTCACCTGGACCTTTACAACAAAATAGAAGTGATGGTTCTTTTAAGAGAGATCGCCCGAAAGGGAAAGGCTATTTTGATCTCTACTCATGACATGCAAGTCAGTACGCAGCTATCAGATAAGCTTTGGTTATTCAATTTCAACAAACCTGTTGTGCAGGGAAGTCCGGAAGATCTAATTCTTGATGGCACGTTGGAGCAAACGCTTTACCTGCAAGATTATGGCTATGACATGATTCATGGCACGGTAGATCTTGATCAAAATGGACGTTCTATTTACGTAACAGGTGATGAAAAAGTGGTTTACTGGACTCAGCAAGCGCTAAAAAGAAATGGCTATCGACTGGAAGAGCATGCTGAAGTAACAGTTATTGCTAATCCAAACTCATGGCAATTAAATGTTGCCCAGCAGACATTTGAATTCAATACCATAGCTGAAGTGGTATCTAAACTCAATGATTTATAGTTTAAGCTAAAGTCCGATGACCTCCTATTGTTGACAGGAAATCACGGTTATTTAGTAATCATTGATCTGACCTAAAATGAGAGTTTTATTTACTTCATACCTCCTATTCATAACACTTCTGTCTTCTGCTCAGTCAGACCCATTTTTCTCTAACGCTAATCAGTTTTTCCAAACCTCTGTAAAGTACGGATTGGTGGATTATCAATCCATAAAAGAAAACCCAAGCCTATTAAACACCTTAACTGATCAAATAGCCAATTATCTAATCGCCGGCAAAGAACCTGTTACACAGAAGGCTTTTTATACTAATGCCTACAATATATTGGTCATCAAACAAGTGGTTGATAATTTACCTATTAAAGGTCCATGGGATGTCAATGGATTTTTTGACACGCAAGAATTTGAGGTAGCCGGCCAGATGGTCACACTAGATGAACTAGAGAAAAACATTCTATTCTCAGCATTCCCAGACCCAAGACTTCACTTTGTCCTGGTTTGTGCAGCCGTAGGATGCCCACCAATCGCTGATTATGCATTTGTACCAGATTCATTGGAATCTACTCTTCAAAACAAAACAGAGGAAGTACTCAATATTGATTGGTATGTACGTGTTTCCAAAAAACAAACAGCAGTGTCCAAAGTCTTCGAGTGGTATCGATCTGATTTTGTTTCTGATTCAACAACCGTTTTAGACTATGTCAACCAATTTCGAGTGATCAAGATTCCAGCCGAGCATGAGATCACCACCTATGATTATAACTGGGAATTGAACGATTCCAATAGTGAATTTCGATACTAATTAACCTAAATCCGTTCTTTAAAAACTTCGCTATCTTGTGATTGAAGCCAATGAGAACGATTGCATTTTATCACCAAATCTTTCAATGAATTAAATATTTCATTCAAAATTCAGGCAGCGTTTACGGCAAAAGCTAATATTTTCATAATTTAACATCTCTGACAAAACCCATAGGGTGCTCTGATAAAGGTCACCCATACAGCTCACGTTTTTTAGCCCCTGAGTGAGTTGCCTAACATACCTTTGTCTTCGTTAAACACCACGAGTTATGACTAGCCAAAGAATCAAATTACTGATTTCAATTTTGCTACCTGTCACTGTATTATTGTTACCTATTTCAGCTTTTCAAATAGATGGTCTGACAATAGTTGAACAACGGGTCATAGCAATTTTCCTGATGGCAGCATTGTTTTGGATTCTTGAACCAATTCCAATCTATGCTACTTCTCTGTTGATCATTTTTCTGGAACTGATCATGGTATCCACCAAAGGACTGAAGTT
>CAXEKM010000256.1:0-1652 GCA_963996645.1 uncultured Marinoscillum sp. | reverse complement strand
TAAGTGTATTTATTACACTAAATAATTATCAATTAACAAATTGTCCTGCATTTATGCGCAAAACAGACATAGAATAAGCCGGAGCATTGAGACTAAACTCTTTTCCTGCAACGTCTACAGTTTTCTCTTTTGGTTGAATATTCTGAGATTCGAATGAGTTTTCAACATCGAAATTATCTCCCTTCAACGTGATTAGTCTACCGCTTTTAGCCAATTGACCCACCCCGTCTACACTAAAGCTTACGTCCTGATCAGCAGCAGATGTATTGACATATTTGATAATCAAATCACCCGTTTCTTGATCCTTGCTAGCTGTTGCATAAAGGCCCTTCTGACCTTTAATCTCCTGACCATTCTCTTGCATACTCACTAAATGTGTTCCTGCATTGGTGGAGAATAGTTTTTGAACATGATAATTAGGAGTTGTATAAGCTTCAAGATTGTTGAACCAAATCAAATCCGGAGTCCACTGCCACCCTTCTGCATGTGCGAACAATGGAGCATAAGACGTCATAGTAACCACTTCTGCATTTCGTTCCAGGCCAGTAATAAAGGCAGCCTCTGAAAGTGCAGTCTCCCAGTTGTTTTTGTTATCAGGACTAGCCACTCCTACACTCTGTGAAGCGTACTCACCAACGAACAACTTTGGACCATTGCGATCGTATTTATCGTACCAATTAGCATTTTCTCTAAACCACTCTGGATTACGATAAAAATGCTCATCTACGATTTCTGGTTGAAGCTTACGCCATTGCTCCCATAGGTATTCAATTTCTTTCTCACCATTAGGGAAGATAGAGCCGTCTGAACCTGTAGCAGCAATAATTTGCATCTCAGGGTATTTATTTTTAATAGCCTGCACCATCGGCACATATCTTTCCACATACTGTGGACCCCACTGCTCATTTCCTACTCCGATCATTTTCATATTGAAAGGCTCTGGATGTCCCATTTCTGCACGTAATCCACCCCACTTGGAGGTCACTGGTCCATTCGCAAATTCTATTAAGTCAATCGCATCCTGAATGTATGGCTCTAAATCATCCAATGGCACCAATTCTCCTGTATTGAACTGACACGCCATACCACAGTTAATGATTGGCATTGGCTCTGCTCCAAGGTCTTCAGCTAATAAAAAGTATTCATAAAAACCAACACCGAAACTCTGATAGTAATCTGGAGCAGGTCTGTGGTCAAATTCAAAATTCCATCTATTGATTGTGGTAACACGCTCATCGATATCCCCTACTGTATTTTTCCATTGATAACGCTGAGAAAGATCAAAACCTTCAACAATACACCCACCAGGAAAACGTAGAAATCCAGGATCCATATCCGCCAATAACTGCACAAGATCAGCTCTTAAGCCTTTCTTTCTACCTTTCCAGGTATCTGTTGGGAAAAGAGAAACCATATCTATATCCACTATACCCTCTCCTTCAAACCAAATGTTCATGGATGCATTTGATTCCGTTTTAGTCGGAGTAAATGAAGTTTCTAGTGTTTTCCAGTCATTGGAAATGCCTTCAACTCTTCCTTCTCCAATCACTTCGTTTTGTGCACCTATCAACTCAATTCGAATGGCTGACACATTGCCTTCCACACCTTTTACCTGAATACTGAAATCATGAGGAACATTGGCTTTAATGCCC
>CAXEKM010000255.1:0-4343 GCA_963996645.1 uncultured Marinoscillum sp. | reverse complement strand
ACTATGTCATTTTCAAAAACACTCGGAACAATTGTAGCAACCGCACTAGTTGGTTCGGCTACATTTTTGGTAACCAGCCCAAAGAAATTGGTTAAAAACAAGTTAAGAGCCGCCAAAACTACTGAGCAAAACGGGATTGAGGATAAGGATAATCTGTTTATTTAAGATTTTCGTAATAATCGAAGGCTTCTTCGATCAATTCTAGCCCAATTTTTTGGTCATATCCACACTTACCAATGCCCTCGAGCAGTGAATAATTGATTTCGCTGCCCACATTCTTCTTGTCTTGCTGCATCAGCGGAAGAATTTCTTCCAATGGGGGCAATTCAAAAAGACCGTAGATCTTTTGGATATAACCGGTAAAGTCCGAAAGATCTGATTTTGCAATTAATCCTGTCTTTTCAGATAAGTATCCTTCAGTGATCATTCCAATGGAAATGGCTTCTCCATGAAGTAGTGATTTTCCAGAGTTCAGATACCAGGTTTCGATACCATGCCCTAAGGTGTGGCCGAAATTCAAAATCTTTCTAATTCCACCTTCACGAGGATCTTGAGCTACCACGTCTCCTTTGATCTCAATAGATTTTCGGATGATCTCGTTCCAGTTAAAGTCCGGGAAAGTCTTTTCTTTCAAGGAAGCATAATACTTCGCATCATAGATCAATCCATGCTTGATCACCTCAGCAAAACCAGATCTTAATTCGCGCTCTGGAAGTGTGGCTAGAAACTGGTCGCAAACGACTACCGCATCAGGATCCTGGAAAACTCCGATGTGATTTTTAAAGCCATTGAAGTCAATACCCAACTTTCCTCCAATATTGGCATCTACTGCAGCAAGGAGGGTAGTTGGAAAATTGAAAAAACGTATTCCACGCTTATAAGTAGAAGCACAGAAACCTCCCATATCGCCAATCACTCCACCACCAACATTGATTAAAAGCGATTTTCTGCTAAAACCAAGGTCGGTCATCGATTGCCAGATATGCTGACACGTGTCCAGGTTTTTATTGATTTCTCCACTTTTTATTTCAATCAGATCAGCGTTTTCATCCAATTCAAATAATGGGAGGCAATAGGCTTTGGTGTTTTCATCCACCAGAAAAGCAACCTTATCTGGCTTGAATTCATTTAAAAGCTCATTTAGGGTGTTTTTTGGGTTGTTCGTAAAAGTGATGTACTCTGGTATTTTCAAACTCTTCTTTCCTTTTATTACTGTAAACAAACAACATATTCTTATCCGGAATTGAGAGCCATATTGTTTAGTAAAACAAAATTCCTCAACTACACGAACGGGGTGATAAATTGATTAACCGCATATTATCTTTGCGGTCAGATTCAAAAGTATGACAGAAAATTCAAAAATCAACTTCGAAGACACAGCAACTGCATTCGCGCATAAATCTGATGCGCAGTTGCGCAAGTCTCATTTGGTGTTCAGTGTGATGGATTACCCATTCATCGTGAAAGCTGGTACGGCAGTGACCAATGCTGCTTTAGCCATGAAATTGCCAGTAAAAGGGCTGATCAAGAAAACCTTGTTTGATCATTTCTGTGGGGGTGAGTCGATAGAAGGAAGTGAAGAGCGCATGCGACGACTGGCGGGAGCTAAGGTGAAAACCATTTTGGATTACAGTGTAGAGGGAGAAGCTAGTGAGCAAGGGTATGATGAAGCAGTAGAAGAGGCATTGCGCGTGTCGGATTATTCGAAGCAGCATGTGAGTATTCCTTTTTGCGTAATCAAGCCAACCGGAATTGGTTCTGGGAAGTTGATGGAGAAAAAGCAAAAAGGCGAACCGTTCACCCCGGAAGAACAGATGCGGTTTGACAAAATCTATGAGCGTCTCGATAAAATCGTGGCTCAGGCTGTTAAAAATGACATGAAGTTCATGATCGATGCGGAGGAAACCTGGTATCAGGATGTGGTAGATGAAATGGTTTATCGTCTAATGAAGACATACAACAAAGAAAAGCCGTATGTCTACAACACCTATCAGCTTTACAGACATGAATCCTATGCCAATATGGTAAAGGGTTTCGAGGAGGTGACGTCTGCTGGATGTTATTTCGCGGCTAAGCTGGTACGTGGTGCCTACATGGAAAAGGAGCGAGAAAGAGCTGAAGAGAAAGGTTATCAGGATCCAATTCAACCAACGAAACAAGCCACAGATGAAGATTACAACAAAGCGTTGGCTTTTGTAATTGATCACATTGACAAGTTTGCCGTTTGTGCGGGTACTCATAATGAAGACTCTTGCCAGTATTTGGTGGACCTAATGGCTGAGAAAGGAATTGATAAATCGGATGATCGTGTATACTTCGCTCAGCTTTTGGGAATGAGTGATAACATTTCATTCAAACTTGCCAGTATGGGTTATAATGTGGCTAAATACGTGCCATACGGTCCTGTAGAGAAGGTGCTTCCTTATTTGTTTAGACGGGCAGAAGAAAATACTTCCATTGCTGGTCAGAGTAGTAGAGAGTACCGATTAATTCAGAAAGAATTAAAAAGGCGAAAGGGTAAAGCGTAAGAATGCTTTAAGTTTGCGCAACATTTTCAAAATCAAGTAGATAATTATATAGAAAAGACTTTTTTGACTTTGGGTGGTTAAAGAAGTTTAGTAACAACAAATTTTTGTCATATAGAATGCAATTAAGCGAACAAGAAATTCAGAGAAGAAACGAGCGTGAGGCTTTGATGAAAATGGGAATTGATCCCTACCCTGCAGATCTTTTTGATGTGAACGTGAGCGTGAAGGACATCATGGAGAACTACGAGCGTCGAAAGACCGACTATAAGGACATCTCTATTGCAGGTCGCTTAATGAGTAAACGGATCATGGGTTCTGCTTCTTTTGCTGAGATTCAGGACAGCACCGGACGTATGCAGATCTATGTGCGAAGAGATGATATCTGTGAAGGTGATGATACTTCATGGTACAATGATTTCTTCAAGAAAAGATTAGATATCGGAGATATCATCGGTATCAAAGGATATGTATTCACTACCCAGGTAGGAGAGATTTCTATCCATGTGACAGAGATCAAATTATTGAGTAAATCACTTCGTCCATTGCCAATCGTAAAAGAAGGTGAGGATGAAGAAGGGAATAAAAAGACATGGGATGCCTTTACAGATCCTGAGCAACGCTACAGACAGCGTTATCTGGACTTGATTGTCAACCCACACATCAAAGAGACTTTCAAGAAAAGAACCCAGTTGGTAAATACCATTAGAGATTTCATGAATGAGCATGGATACCTGGAGGTAGAGACACCAATTCTTCAGCCAATTCATGGTGGAGCGGCAGCTCGTCCATTTGAGACGCATCACAACACCCTGGATATGAAACTTTATTTGCGAATTGCGAATGAGTTGTATTTGAAGCGATTGATTGTTGGTGGATTTGACGGGGTTTATGAGTTTGCCAAAGATTTTAGAAACGAAGGTATGTCTCGTTTCCACAATCCTGAGTTTACTCAAATCGAGTTGTACGTAGCATATAAAGACTACAACTGGATGATGGACTTTATGGAGGAGTTGGTAGAGCGAATTGCAATCAACCTTCATGGAGATACCAAAGTGAAGGTTGGTGAAAACACGATCGACTTCCAGAGACCTTGGAAGCGTTTCACCATGTTTGAAGCCATCCAACACTTTACAGGAATTGATATCAGCGAAATGGAGGAGGCTGATCTTCGTGAAACAGCGAAGAAACTTGGCGTACCTACTGATGATACCATGGGTAAAGCGAAGTTGATCGACGAAATCTTCGGTGAGAAGTGTGAAGGTCAGTTGATTCAGCCAACGTTCATCACGGACTATCCAGAGGAGATGTCTCCATTGACTAAGAAACATAGATCTAAACCAGGTTTGGTAGAACGATTCGAAGCGATCTGCAATGGTAAAGAGATCATGAATGCTTACTCAGAGCTGAATGACCCAATTGATCAACGTAAGCGATTTGAGGATCAGTTGGAGCTTGCGAAAAGAGGTGATGATGAAGCAATGGTTCTTGATGAAGATTTCTTAAGAGCACTTGAGTATGGTATGCCTCCAACGGCTGGTGTCGGTTTGGGAATCGATCGTTTGAGTATGATCATGACCAATTCAAATTCTATTCAGGATGTATTGTTCTTCCCTCAAATGAAGCCTGAGAGAAAAGTGAAGGTGGAATTGAATGAGGATGAAAAGCAAGTATTCGAATTGCTAAAACCTCAAGGAAAAATGGGATTGGATGCATTGAAAGATGCGGCAGGTCTATCTAATAAGAAATGGGATAAGGCGGTAAAAGGTCTTCGTAATGCCGGAGTGGTTAATGTCACTAAAGAAGGTGAAGAGATGT
>CAXEKM010000254.1:0-4196 GCA_963996645.1 uncultured Marinoscillum sp. | reverse complement strand
CATCACCTACTCAACGTATCCAGGGATCGGTCCAACTTATTATTCTTTTGAACTAAAGAATGATTCCATAAAAATCAACAACGCTCGAACTCTTTACTACGAACTTGAGAATAACCGTCTAATTCTCGATTCTTATTGCAATTCCTCAACCAAGTTCGAATTGACCAGATTAGACGAACACCTGAACAATCTGAAAGAATTTGCCGATGAACAAGAATTAGATGACTTTTTGGAAGCGGTTTTGTTACGCCGTAACTCAACACTGGCGGAACTAGGTTTGCTAGATTAAACTACTCTCAAAAGTCGCTGATCGGGCATATGTCTGAGTGCTTTCTGGCTAGTTTTGTGCAACTCGACCGTGATATCTGCCGCTGAGGAAACTGATCTGCTTTCTACCAAGTTCAGTTCAGATGAGTATTTAATCTTCTGTATGGAGTACTTACTGTATACTTTGGAAGCAGGCTTTGTCGGGTGCAGACAGATTCATTATTTTGCTGATATTAGCCATTACGGTGCACACACAGCCATACACGGTCTTTACGGAACATAGTATGAATACAGTTAATTTTCAAATCGGACAATGTCTTATGACTGTAGAAGTCGACAGAACAAAGAACTTTTACAGAGAACTCCCACTAATCTCAGAAAACTGTAACTGTATAGACTGTGAACATTTTGAGACCGTGGTTACCGAGATGAATTTTAGGCTATTCGAAATGCTCAATCAAATGGGAGTTAACTTAAGACGACAACCGAACATAAACCCAGACGGAGTTTGTAGCACTGGCGAAACTGACAAGTTTCAACGAGCATACATGGGATACTACAAACTTTTTGAAAAAGTAGGCGGAGCCGAACGAGCACCTTCAAAAGTCAATTCTGACGGAGAACCAACGGCATTTGAATTCCGAGAAACTGAGGAAGATGCGTTTGTCCAATATACAATAAAGCAAGAATCAACTGATCAACTAACTATTGACTTCTTCATTGAATGTGAACGAAAGTATCGCTCAACAACATGAAGTAAAAGGCATGTGTTTTCATGCTTTCAATAAACTGAATCTGAACTCGCGAAGAGCCACCACTACTAAATCAATATCCCTTTTCCCTACATCAATATTCCATTCTTGGACTGAATAGCAGGAGGGATGTTCTCTTCACCCAGCATTTCCTTTAGGTCGATCTCAATGGTTCGGCAGATAGAGAGCATTGGAATGTCGTTCTGAAGGCCTTCAAAAGGATTCTCCGAGTAATCACCCACTATTTCCATCATCACGAATATCCAGCCTACAATCACGTTGAATGGAATAGACATCCAGATACCCCATTGACCAAGTTTGGAAAACTCTGAGACCATGCCAAATGGCAGTAAGAAGATAAATATCGCAATGAAGATAAAACTCATGTTGGCATACTGTCTCGGCATTGGAAACTTCTTGATTCGTTCACACTTACCCTGATGATCATAAAACTCCATCAAGATTCGCTGTAGCTCCATGTGGCGGAAGTCTTCGATTAAGTCTTGTTCTCGTAGCTCTTTGAGATCCTGAGCTTGCTGATCAATGATCTGAGTTGCCGTGTTTTTATAGTTGATTAGTCGCTCGTATTCATCCGAGGGAAGATATTCTTTGAGTTCATCTTTGGTGACATCATCATCAATTAGTCCAACACCAAAGCGCTTCCGATAGAATGCCGCATACGTACCAACCATGCCTTTTTGCGAAATGTGTTCCCATTCGGTTGGAACCAAAAGTTGGCTTCTCAGTGCATACAGCCAACCAATATGGCGATAAATCAGCTTCTTTTGAACTTGTTTGAGGTCATGTTCACTTAACTTCTGATCAGTAAATTGATTAGTGACAAAAGACTTAATGTACATTCCCCAGGAGCGGCTGCTATTGATGATAGCTCCCCAAATTTTTCGTGCCTCCCACATGCGATCATACGAACTGTTGTTTTTGAAACCTACATAAAAGGCTACAGCAGTACCAATCAATGAAATGGGCAACCATGGAATGTAAAACCACTGAAAATTGGCATACTCATGAAGCAAAACAGGGACGAACATCCAGGGCACCAACCAACTAAAGTGATGACCTGAAAACTGCATAACTCTGCCCAGTGAGTAACTTTTGGTAGTGATCATAATCTGAAGATTGATTATTTAAAAATAGCGATATTTTTCAATTGGCTTATGAAGTCAGAGAATGGGGCTGATATATCTCATAACAAGAGCTGAATTTCCTTACATAAGGTGAATTCTTTTCTCTATTGGTTTGCAGACTTTATTATTACCAGCAGACATGAACACTTTTAGCCCCGTGAGATTGAGCTACGGCAGATGCGTGCTCTCTCCAAACTTTTTTCAGGACTTCTATGATACATTTCAGGCAAAGTCGCCAGAAATTAGGAAGCGTTTTGAGAATACCGATATGAAAAGCCAGATGGCATTGTTAAGAAATGGCTTGACACATTTAATCATGTACGCAGAAGGAAGTTCCGCCTCTAAAATGAAAGTAGAGCGATTAGCGACTTCCCATGATGCACAGCACATGAATATACCTTCGTGGATGTACGACCATTGGGTTTCCGCGTTAATGGTTACCATTCAAAATCATGATCCAGAAATCAATGGTGTACTGATCAAACAATGGCACGATGCACTAATAATGGGAATCAATTACATGATCTCAAAGAGATAATAAAAGCGCCATTTGGCGCTTTTTGTTTTATTATTCTAGCTCTACCACCAAATCATCCTGTTCTACCATGTCGCCGCCTTGTAGATAGACTCTTTTAACAATGCCGTCATGGGTAGAGGTAACGGTTGATTCCATCTTCATGGCTTCAATTATGAAGAGTGGTTGCTTCGCTTTTACCTGATCTCCAGCTTTTACTTTCACTTCAGCTAATCGGCCTTGTAAAGGTGAACCTACATGATTTGGTTCAGTAGCCTTCTGATGCTGTACTTTGGTTACCTGCACATTGTTATCCTTGATTTCAATAACTCTGGCTTGTCCGTTTAGCTCAAAATGAACCTTGCGTATTCCACTGTCATTCGGTTGGGAGATGTATTGTAGTTTGACAATGATGTGTTTTCCTTTACCTATCTCAACATACACTTCTTCATCCGGTTCTATGGCGTAGAAGAATGCCTTGGTAGGTAAAATAGATACATTACCATACTGCTTCCAGTAGTTGTAGAAGTCAGTGAATACCTTCGGATAGAGTTTATACGATAAGAAGTCTAACTCATCACAGTATTCATCAAAGTCTGCCTGGAATGCTTTGAATTCTTTTTCAAAATTAACCTCTGGCAAATGAGCATTTGGTCTATCTGTAAATGGTTTTTCACCTTTTAGAATGACTTTAGAAACATCCTGAGGGAAACCTCCAGGTGCCTGACCTAGTTCACCTCTGAAAAGACTGATGACTGAATCTGGGAAGGAGAGGGAATCTCCACGCTCCATCACATCCTGTACAGACAGTTTGTTGGCTGTCATGAAGATGGCCATGTCACCAACTACTTTACTGGACGGGGTTACTTTGACAATATCACCAAATAGGTCATTGACAATCGCATAGTTTTTCTTCACTTCTTCAAACTGGTCTTCCAAGCCTAGCGCAGCAGCTTGTGGTCTTAGGTTGGAGTATTGTCCGCCCGGAATCTCGTGATCATACACTTCGGCAGTACCTGCTTTCAGTCCACTTTCGAATGGATAGTAATATTGACGAACATCTTCCCAATAGTTTGAGTACTCGTTTAGTGACTTGATGTTCATTTTCGGATCACGGTCATGACCTTCCAATACATTGGCCAGGGCATTGAAATTCGGCTGAGAAGTCAAGCCAGACATGGAAGCAATGGCCACATCAACTATATCAACTCCGGCTTCAATTGCCTTCAAATAGGTTGTTGCTTGCATGGATGAAGTGTCGTGTGTATGCAGGTGAATAGGAATGTTGATGTGGTCCTTAAGTGCTCCAATTAATTCAGTAGCTGCATACGGTTTCAACAAGCCTGCCATGTCTTTAATGGCCAGAATGTGGGCACCTTCATCTTCCAGGGCTTTGGCCATGTCCAGATAGTACTGCAGATTGTATTTGGAGCTTTTGTCCATTACATCCCCTGTGTAGCAAATACATGCTTCTGCTACAGAGTTGGTACGTTCTCTCACCGTTTTGATGCTGACCTT
>CAXEKM010000253.1:0-8996 GCA_963996645.1 uncultured Marinoscillum sp. | reverse complement strand
TTCAGTTACAGCTGCAGATCAAGCGATATCTGCTTCTAACTCTGTAACGATCGGAGAAGTGAAAGCTGGTGTTGATGGATGGATTGTGATTCATGCAGATAATGGAAGTGGAGCACCAGGTGATGTTTTAGGTCAGACAATGGTGATGGCAGGTAACAATAGTAATGTGGAAGTAGATTTGGGTGATGCCACTGTGAGCTCAGGAGCTAAATTATTCCCAATGCTTCATATAGAATCTCCTGCAGATGGAGAATACGGATTCCCAGATAATGGTGATGGTCCAGAGAAATTTAATGGAGAGGTAATTGTTGTTTCGTTCACGGTTCAGTAATCTTGAATTGAACATTTGATTGATAAAGGGAAGCCAATGGTTTCCCTTTTTTTATTCTAACAATTTCATGTTTTGCTTGTCTAAATAATGGCTTGAATGGGTAGAAATACTACCTTTGAATTCTTCACACTATTATATTAAGACAACATTCCATGAGATATAAACAAATATATAACCAGCTTTTTATCGAAAACAGAAAAAGACTGGTTTCTCGTTTGAAGCCCAACTCCATAGTAATCGTTCATAGTAATGACATCATGCCTACCAATGCAGATGGCACTATGGTCTTTAAACAAAACTCTGATTTGTTTTACCTGTCAGGGGTAGATCAGGAAGAGTCCATTCTTTTGTTGGCACCAGATTTTCCAGATCCAAAATTCAGGGAAATATTGTTTTTGAGAGAAACCAATGAAGAAATCGCTATCTGGGAAGGTCACAAGCTAACCAAAGAAGAAGGTGAGCAAACTTCAGGGATCAAAAACATCAAGTGGAATCAAGACTTTGACAAGGTATTGTATACCATTCTTGCGGAATCTGAACATATCTACTTGCCAAGTAATGAGCATATTCGAAATGCCTCATTGGTAGAAACAGCTAATGATCGATTCATTAAATCATGCATGGCGAAATACCCATTGTATAAATATGAACGACTGGCGCCAATTATTTACGATCTGCGAACCATCAAATCGGAAACTGAAGTGGAATTGATAGAGCATGCTTGTCATATCACTGAGCAGGGCTTCCGAAGAATATTGGAAACAGTAGAGCCTGGTGTGTGGGAATATGAAGTAGAAGCAGAGTATGCTCATAAATTTTTATCTAACCGATCGAAAGGGTTTGCCTATACTCCAATCATAGCTGGAGGTTTTAATGCTTGTGTGCTTCACTACATCGAGAACAATCAACAGCTGAAAGATGGAGATTTAATGTTGATGGATGTGGGTGCAGAATATGCGAACTACAATGCCGACATGACACGCACCATTCCTGTTAATGGTCGATTCACTAAACGTCAGCGTCAGGTATATGATGCGGTGTTGAGAGTGAAAAATCTGGCAACTGATTTACTTAAGCCAGGCAGTGCAATACCTGAATACCATGCTGCAGTAGGGGAGTTGATGACTGAAGAGTTGATAGAACTTGGATTGATCGATCGCACAGATGTAAAAAATCAGGACCCAGAGTGGCCAGCGTACAAGAGATACTTTATGCATGGTACTTCTCACCATTTGGGTCTGGATGTTCATGATGTCGCTTCAATCTATAAGAAATTTGAGGCAGGTATGATCTTTACAGTAGAGCCAGGAATTTATATCAGGGAGGAAAATATCGGGATTAGACTGGAGGATAATATTCTCATTACCAAAGATGGTCATAGAAATCTGATGAGAAATATTCCAATCCATGCAGAGGAGATCGAAGATTTGATGAACAAATAGGTCATGGAAATACTGGTTAGACCTGGAAACATAAATGAAGTGGTTGCTATTCAGGAGTTGGTTCCTGAGTTTGATAAGCCTTATTCAAAATCTGAATACAACCATCGGCTACTTGCTTCAGAGCATTTGATTTTAATTGCAGAATGCGATGGAGAGATTGCAGGTTTTAAGGTTGGGTATGATCGGTTTCTTGATGGTGAGGTGTTCTACAGCTGGATGGGAGCAGTAATACCGGAGCATAGAAGCAAAGGAATTGCACGATTGCTCTTGAATAAAATGCAGGTTTGGTGTAAACTCAAAGGTTATAAGGTGTTGAAGTTTAAAACCATGAATCGTCACCGAAACATGCTTCGATTTGCGATCAACGAAGGGTTTAATGTTGTTGATTTTGAGCCATATCCAGATCCTATGCTGTCAAGAATTTATTTTGAGAAGAAATTATGAATGTTTTTCAATCTGATAAGGCCCCTGAGCCTGTAGGGCTATATCCGCATGCCAGAAAAGTTGGGGATTTGCTCTTTTTGTCAGGCGTGGGTCCGCGAGAGAAAGGAAAAAAAGAAATCCCTGGAGTAACACTAAGTGAATCAGGAGAAATAGAAGCCTACGATATTGAAAAACAGTGCCATTCAGTATTCAAGAATGTGCGAGATATACTAGAGGCATCTGGAGCTAAATGGACTGATTTGGTGGATGTGACAGTGTTTTTGACAGATATGAAGGCTGATTTTAAGACATTCAATAAAATCTACGCAGAATACTTTCAAGATGTTCAGCCTTGCAGAACCACTGTTGAAGTAAATGCGTTACCTACACCTATAGCCATAGAATTAAAATGTATTGCCTACATAAAAACGTAATAACTACGAAATCAATTAGTTCTTAAAGTGTTGGCATAATACTATTTCATTATTTTTGAGCAAAATCTACAATATGAGTTTGGAATATAATACCCAGCGTTCACAGCTGACTTTGAAAGAGTACGGGAGAAACGTGCAGAATCTTGTGGCGCACATTAAAACGGTAGAAGATAAAGAGAAGCGTAACAAATTGGCAGCTACCTTAGTAGAGCTGATGAAAATGATCAACCCTGAGTTCAGTAAAGATGCGCAGGAGTACACTCAAAAAGTTTGGGACGACTTGTTTATCATTTCCAAATTTGATCTGGATGTAGAAAGTCCTTTCCCAATTCCAGAAGTTACTATTCTTGACCGCAAGCCGGACAGAATGAAGTATCAGTCTAACGAGATCAAGTTTAGACATTATGGTAGAAATATTGAGATTTTGATCAATGATGCAATTGCAATGGAAGATCCTGCTGAAAAAGAAGGAGCAATTATTGCGATCGGGAAGTTGATGAAGTCATTCTATCAAACCTGGAACAAAGACAATATCGAAGATGAGCAGGTATTGAAAAATATCAAGCAGCTATCCAAAGATCAATTGGATATCGATATTGAAAAGGTGAAAGCTAATGGATTGTTTGACTCTGAAAAGCGTCATTACGACAACAATAACAACAGACACCACAATAGAAACCGCAATAACAATAATAACAACAACAATAAAGGCGGTAAAAGAAATCACTCGAATAACAAAAGAAGAAGAAACAACAACTAATGGCTTCATTCCGTGTGAGAGGTGGCAAACGCCTCAAAGGGAGCATCACTCCGCAAGGAGCAAAAAACGAAGCGCTCCAGATTATCTCTGCTGTATTATTAACAGCTGAACCTGTTCATATTCATAAAATCCCGGCAATTAGAGATGTTCTTAAGCTGATTGATTTGTTGGCTGATTTGGGGGTTCAGATCGAGAAGACTGATGAGGAATCTTACAGATTTACAGCAAGAGAAGTCAATCTAAAATTTTTAGACACACAGGAATTCAAAGAGAAGGCCGCTTCTTTACGAGGTTCTATTATGATCCTTGGTCCATTGTTGGCTCGCTATGGTAAGGGTAAAATGCCTAAGCCAGGTGGAGATAAAATTGGCCGAAGAAGATTAGATACCCACTTTGTAGGTTTTCAGAAATTAGGTGCAGAGTTTCATTACGATTCTGCAACCAGCTTTTATACTGTAGATGGGTCTAAACTGAAAGGTACTTACATGCACCTGGATGAAGCATCTGTGACTGGGACTGCTAATATTATTATGGCGGCAGTTCTAGCTGAAGGTGAGACGACCATCTATAATGCAGCTTGTGAGCCATACATTCAGCAGTTATGCAACATGCTGGTGAGAATGGGAGCCAAAATCGAAGGAATAGGAAGTAATCTATTAAAAATCCAGGGAGTAGAAGTATTAGGAGGTACTGAGCATACCATGCTTCCAGATATGATTGAGATTGGTAGCTTTATTGGTATGGCTGCTATGACTCAGTCAGAGATCACCATCAAGGATGCGAGAATTGATATGTTGGGAATTATCCCTGATACATTCAAGCGTTTAGGTGTGAAAATGGAGTTTAGAGGAGATGATATCTTCATTCCTGCACAAGAGCACTATGAGATAGAAAGTTATATCGATGGATCTATACTGACCATTGCGGATGCTATCTGGCCTGGCTTTACTCCAGACTTATTAAGTATCGTATTGGTAACTGCTACTCAAGCCAAAGGAACTTGTTTGATCCATCAGAAAATGTTTGAGAGCCGTTTGTTCTTCGTTGACAAACTGATTGACATGGGCGCTCAGATCATCTTGTGTGACCCACATAGAGCTACAGTAATTGGATTGGATAGAGCATTCCCTCTGAGAGGAATTAGTATGACTTCTCCAGATATTCGTGCTGGTGTGTCTTTGTTGATAGCGGCATTGTCTGCGGATGGAGATTCTACCATTCACAATATTGAGCAGATAGATCGTGGATATCAGTTTATTGATAAGCGATTGAAGCAACTGGGAGCAGATATCGAAAGATTCGATTAAAAAAAAACGCCGTGAATTCTCACGGCGCTCATCAACCAGCTTTAAGCAGTTTCCTATTAGAAACTATACCATACTTACGAAGTGAAAGTGATCGCTGGATTTCGAGCGCGAAAAAAAAAATCTTTTTTCTTTTTAGACATAAAAAAACGTCGTGAATACTTCCACGACGCTCATCAACCAGCTTTAAGCAGCTTCCTTTTGGAAACTATAACATATCTACGTAGTAAAGTTTATGGCTGGATTTCGAGCAGTAGAGAAAATACGATATTTTCTTAAAAAAAATCAGGCAAAAAAACGCCGCGATTTCTCACGGCGCTCATCAACCAGCTTTAAGCAGTTTCTAATAGAAACTACAATATGAATGTAAGGTACAGAATGAAAATATTATGTACGCAATCAAAAAACGTTGATTTTCCTATGTTCGTCGAAAACAGGGAGTTAACAGTCGGAAGGTGGTGCCGGGGGGTAATTTGGAAGGTGTGCTGATGGTTGATAATAAAAAAAACGCCGTGATTTCTCACGGCGCTCATCAACCAGCTTTAAGCAGTTTCTAATAGAAACTAAAGTACTTACGAAAGAGTGTGGTGTTCTGGATTTACTGGATTGAAAAAATATTTTTTTTCAATCATAAAAAAAGCAAGGTGAAGACACCTTGCTTTGATTGAATAAAGTAATTGTAATTGATTGTTAAATCGCTTCTCCGTATACCTGCATAGTGCTAAGTGTTGGACTTTCTGCACCACCAGATTCTTCTATGGTTACAGCAAATGCATCAGCTTTTGCTATGTTTTTCATAATTTGGAATGTCCCTTCTTTTGCATCAAATACCCCTGCATCCACAGGTACTCCATCAATGAGTGCCCATAGTTGGTACTGTTGATTCTGTGCTAAGGCTGTCATGTTAGCAGAGTTAATGTATACCTCTTCCTCAGTTGGGTTCCAATAGATAACTGCCTTGGCATCTTTAGCATTGTCAGTTCCATTAAGGATGATTCTACTAAACTCAGGACTTACCAGTACTGCAAGATCTTGACGAATGTCTGTCAGTTCCTGATTGACGGTATTGTAGGACTCTGCAAGTTCTATGTTTCTAGCTGTAAGCTGAGCAAGTCTGTAGTCAGTATTTTGCCACTCATTCCAGAAGTAATATGCGCTAAACATTGACGCAAGTGCTATAATTACACTGGCTGCCAATCCTAATTTTAGTCCAGCGCCACTTGAAGACATTTCTGTGCTCAGATATTTCATCACACGTGAGTCTTCCATAATCATTCGTTTTACTGCTTCGGATGTAGAAATAGAATATTGGAACGCTAAAGATTCTACAGTCTTTTGTAACTCGTAGTATTCATCCCTTATTTCTTCATCATCAGCAATAAATTGCTCTACCTCAGCAGCATCTGCCGTGCTCAGCTCTTCTGTAATGTATGCTGCTAGATAACCTTCGTTTAAAATTTCTTCTCTACTCAAAATCTCTCCTTAGTTTATGTTTTATTTCCTTCAAACAATTCCTAAGACGCGTTTTCACGGTTCCAAGGGGCATATCCTCATTCTCCGAAATCTCGGCATGTGAATATCCTTCAAAGAAATTAAGCTGAATGAGTTTTTTACACATTTTGCCTATTTCGTTTAGCACGGTTGATAGCCCGATGTAGTCTTCCTCATTGTTGGAGGTCTCGAACATATCTACGAAGCCTGTAATGTCGTCGGATTTATCACTAGATTTAAAATCTTTTGACCGTCGTGCATCAATGGCCCGGTTTCGTGCGATACGGTACATCCATGTAAAAAGTGTTCCTTTCTTAGCATCATAAGAATCAATCTGATCCCAGATTTTCATGAATACTTCATGAAGCGTTTCTTCAGCTATTTCCTGGTGGTTTAATGTACGGTAGATAATTCCGTAGAGAGCATCTGAATAGTGGTCATACAAGTAATCCAACGCTGTGGTATCCTTGTTTCTAAGACGTTTGACCAAAAGGGTGTTAAAATCGATAGTAGTAGTTGCCAAAACTTATTTTTGGTTGAGCGTTTAATAACTTTATTAAGATAATGCGTTAAGTCTACATATGAAGCTTATTTACGGTAGTTTGTTTGGTGTTATCCTCATTTTAGGTGTTTTGCTTATTGAACCTGAGTCAAATTCCCTATATCATCCGGAAAGAATTAATGGTGTCAGTCTGGTGAATCCTTACAATCCAATTGATTCCGTAGATATGTCTGAAATCAAAAGAGTCAATGCTAACTGGGTGGCGATGATTCCATTCGCATTTTCACGACAGGGTGAGCCGGGAGTTTATTTTAATCATGATCATCAGTGGTGGGGGGAGAAAGTAGAAGGTTGTAAATTGATGGTAAGCCTTGCTAAGTCCAATCGATATAAAATAATGATGAAGCCACATGTTTGGATGCGTGGAGATTGGATAGGGGAATACCTTTTGGAGTCTGAAGAAGATTGGCAAGAATGGGAAAAGCAGTATACGGGGTATATTTTAGAGTATGCTAAGCTTTCAGAGGAAATGGACGTAGAAATGCTTTGTATTGGTACAGAGCTCAAACAAACCATTCTCCATCGATCCAGTTATTGGAAAAAATTAATCCCCGAAATCCGTAAAGTCTATTCGGGTAAGCTGACTTATGCATCCAATTGGGATAATTATACTAAAGTGACATTTTGGAATCAATTAGACTACATCGGTGTAGATGCCTATTTTCCATTGACAGATACGAGTAATCCAAAGGATAAAGAATTGTTAGCTTCCTGTGAGCGATTAAAGACCGAATTGAAAAAGTTTAGTCAGGAGATAGGGAAACCTTTATTGTTTACAGAATATGGATTTAGAAGCGCCGAAGGTGCTGCCGGAAATCATTGGGAGATTACTAGAGAGACTTCAGTTGATCTGAACATTCAGGTTCGGGCTTACGATGCCTTTTTATCCACCTTTTGGGAAGAAGACTGGTTTGCTGGAGGCTTTTTATGGAAATGGCACTTTATCCCTGATGCTGGAGGGTTGCAGAATAATGATTTCACTCCTCAGAATAAACCAGTAGAAGCGACCATCAAAAAATGGTATTCAAAATCTACTCTGTGAAGTTTATTAACAAGTCTAATTGACTTTTTGGAATTATAGCTAATGGTCCGCTATAAATACCTGCATCTGCACCTAAATCGCTTACACGGACGGATATGACATTTGGAATGCCTTTCTTGATTAACGATTTAGGAATTTCATAAACTCTGGTTTGCATGTAAGACGTTGTCCACCCGAAAGGTTTCTGGTCGTTGGTCTCACCAATTTTTACGCCATTAAAATAGGTCTCATCAAAGTCATCTATTTTGCCCAACACTAAAAGCAGGTTTTCATTCGTGTTGTATTTTGATGGAAAAATTATTTCCTTTCGATACCAGGCAACACCTGACTGAATGTGAGTCTTTTTGAGACTTTTCCACGTGCTTGGTACCATGATGTCTTGCCAGTCTTTGTCTTCAAAGTCTGAGCGTGCCCATGACTGGCTATCGCCTTCTTTGAACTTCCAGTTTCCTTCCAGTAGGATTGTTTTGTCTGGACATTTTTTATCCGAGTAGATGCCAACATCACCTTTAATGATACCACCTTCTAGAATGGTGTCAAAGACTCGAACAGCTAATAGATTACTGCCATTTCGATTCAAATAATCTTCTGGGATGTAGTATTTTCTGTAGGAGTTGTAAGCAGTGTAGAAATTCGGAGGGAATGAGCCGCTATGGCCAATTAAATGACCATTTAAATAAACTTCATCTACATCGTCAATAAAGCCCAGGATGAGAAAGAGGTTTTGATCTGAAATGTTTTTAAGGTCTACTGTGATTCGGTACCACGCGTATCCGTCAAAGCCGCTGAAGCCCTCATTTTCCCAGGGAGCGGGAACAAATATTTTCTCCCAACTTTGATCGTTGTATTCAGGATTGGACCAGCGTGGGTTGTCTCCAATGGAGAACTTCCAGTAGCCACGAAGGTCTACCACACGTTTTAGTTCCTCCTGGGCAGAGGATAGGTATGGCAGTAGCAATACGACCAGGTAAATTAATCGTTTCATCTTCATCATTTCAGGTATTCAATATTACGCAACTATGCGCATTTGGCTGTCTGAATGATGTAAATGATTGTCATGAATTGTCTATAAAAACAAAAACCTTCCTGAATCAAGAAGGTATTTGTAATAGTATAAAGAAGTATTTTAAATATTTTGATGCCTTAGTTTTTAGCCAGGGCAGTGTTAGCTTTTGTTAGTTGGTCTTTTATTTCAACCTTTTCAGAG
>CAXEKM010000252.1:0-3654 GCA_963996645.1 uncultured Marinoscillum sp. | reverse complement strand
TCAGAAATGGCATCATATAAATCATGAGATCCCGTTCCAACCTCCAGAGTTATTGCTTTCTCCTGATCATATGGATTGAAATACAGATAAGTCGGAAACTCATTGGCGCTGTAAAAATCAGTAATATTTACATCTATTTGCAGGATGCCCTCTACATTCGTTTCATCAATCAACGCACCCAAATAACCAACATGAGAAGAACCATATAAGCCTAAATTGGTCTCTGCCCAGCCTGCTCCTTTGGAATCACCACGAGCGTAGAGTTCTGTACCTTCCCAGGTTTCTTTGATCGCCTCATAAGCAATGACCGAATGCGGATCATTGGCCTGAATCCAGGCATAATCGGATTGTTGATTTTCAGGTAGGTAATTGGAATAAAAAAGTCTACTGGCATTAGCTACGTTCAGAATCCATTTGGCAACGGACTTTGCATATCGCTTGTCGTATTTAACCAAAGGAGCTAATGAAGCTGCTTGCTGGAAGCCATTCATCAAAAAGACGTAATCATTGCCTTGATCATTGGCTTCACCTATCAGTCCTGAGACGTCCTCGCCTCCCCAGGTGCCTACAACACTTCCCCAGCCACGCAGATCTCCACGATCAAAACACCAGTTGAGTAGCTTTTCCAGATCGTAATTAGCGCCAATCTCAGCGTTTAGCTTAGCGGCTGTTAGCACCCCGTATGGCAATTGCAATTCGTACGAAGGATTTTCCGTTTCTGAGTTAAGAAAATCCAGAGCCCATTGGGCTCCAACTAAATATTTTTCATCTGAAGTATGCTGATAAGCCTGATATAATATCCAGGCAATCGCTCCAGCTGCTTCAGGTTCTCTGACACCTTCATCCAATGGCTGCATGTCAGTGAGACTCCAGGCTCGATAATTCATTTCCGGTTGCGTCCATGGAGCATCATTCGCTCCCATTGCCTGTACGGCAGACAACCAACGATCCGCAACGCTGATGAACTGACTTTCAAAGCCATCAGTAGTAGGATACAAATCATATAACTGATAAAAGAAGACATTAGGCATGGTCTCATACCACCAATCATGACCAGAGTTATCAGACGGCCCATTGAGGTATACCAATTCTTCATTTTTGAGATTATAGAAATCTCGAACTTTCGTTACCCAATCAATATTGAACTGGGAAGTCTTATCAGCACCAACGAGTGTGGCACCTACAATAGCAGGAATAATATTGATAGCTTCTTGCTGTTGTCCATGAGAACTAGACCCAACATAGCTATCCATAAAAATAGGCTGAATCTCAGGGTAATTGATTCCCTCTGAGCCTAATGTAACAATAGGAAGATGCTCACCTTCCTGAGAAATATCAAAGACCAGACTATCATACTTTCTAGCCACATCCTTCCAATCCCGCATAGTATATGTGGATGGTAGATCTGGCATCTGAGCTACTCGATCAATTTCAATTTGCTGTGCATTCAGTAATTGACCAGTTAAAGTAAGAATGATCAAAAGGGTTAAGTATGTATAGCGCATAAGGTCTGGGAAAGGATAAAGGGCAGCTTTTGGCTGCCCTTATCTGCATTTTTAAAAGGAATGTATTTTACTCAGCAACTTTCTCTACATCATAAATAGATGCAATCTGTGTTGCAGTAAGTACTTTGTTGTAAATACGAACTTCATCCAAAGAACCTTTGAAGTATCCACCCCAATCCACGTAGTAAGGGCTTGACTCATCAGTTGAGTAAGTAGAAGTTGGTAAGTCCTGACCGATTGTCAAGTTAACTGGCTCGTCTGCAATAGAAATTCCTGTACCAGGAGTATTGTCCCATTTCTTGATTTCCTGACCATTCACGTAGAAAGTCATTTCACCACCACCGAATGATACAGCAACATGTAACCACTCGCCTTGAGGAAGTTCTGGTGATTCGTTATCTCTATCGTAGTATGCAGGATCAGCAGAACCATCGACATCAGCTTTCACAGTCATGAAGGCTTTGTTTGCACTTTGCAACTGGAACTTATATCCATTCCATCTGTTCAACGAAACCATGTAGTTGTTAGCCCAAATTGGATCTTCAACGTCTGCATTTACCCAAAGAGAAATGGTCATGTTTTCAGGATTCAATGCAGTAGAATATGGGATTTCTACGTTAGCTCCATCACCGAAGTGAAGTGCTTTAGCAGCATTACCATATCTATCTGTGGTCCACTCTGGAGAACCTGCACCCCAGTTGCTGTGACCAGTTGTCAATGTACCTGTTCTTTCGTTTCCAGAAAAATCGGAAGTAGAAGTACCTTCACCCTCATCGAATGTCCAGTGACCTACCAAAGCATCCGGCTCAATAGCAATAACTTCTTTCGCCTGGAAATCGATGATTGCCTGATTCAATGCTGTAGTTGCATTGTCAACCGCCGTTTGGGTAACATCCTCAGATGCATTTACTTGCTCTGCAAGATCAATAGCTGCTTCTAATCCTGCTTTTGATCCAATTTGAAACTGGCCCTCAGCAGTACCTTCAACACTTGCATCCAGTACAGTATTCGCTTCAGTAATTTTCGCCGCAAGCTGAGTTTTATCAACTTGTACCTCTGGATCATCATCCGAACAAGAAGCAAGAATAGATACCGCTACTAGCGAAAAGACCCATAAAAAGTGTTTGAAATTTGTTCTCATATTCATCTGTTTTTTAGATTATGTGTTTTGATAGTTATTTAGATTTATTAATTGATTGCTTGATTGATATCCGTCTCAGCCAGAGGCAACAAGAAGTACCTGTTGGCCTCATAGCTGAAATCGGTGGTTGCAGAAAGAGCCGCTTCAGCAGCGGTTTTCCCGTATCTCATGAGGTCATAGTATCTATGAAACTCTAACCCCAGTTCAACTCTCCGCTCATGACGTATCGCCTCACGAAGTTGATTAGTATCTGTAGTAGTTACTGCTGGAAGCAAGCCTGATGGCACCGCTCCAAATCCAGCAAGTCCTTCATCATATAAATAGCTTTCTCTTGCTCGCTGGCGCACTGCATTGAGTGGGACTAAAGCTTCCGCACCTCTACCCAATTCATTCAGTGCCTCTGCTTTCATGAGCAGAACCTCCGCATAGCGCATGTAGATATAGTTCAGTCCTCCATCTCCCTTTGTTCCTTTTGGCACTTCTGCAAGTGGCTGCAAGTGTTTTTTGCTGATGAAACCTGTTGGCGACCAGGTAGGAACAAAGTCCTCACCATTCAACCATTTAGTACCTTCTCGACCTACTGAGTAATCCAATCTCGGGTCAATTACTGCCTCTACGGTTTCCTCAAATTCATCGACAAAATCCTGTGTTGGAGAGTTGAAGAAATAACCATTCTCTGGCTGAGGAGCAAAGTATTGGTTTAAATAAGATCCAAGCTTTGGAGACATCCCTGTCAGGTGTCGAATAGCAAATACGGTTTCTGAATTATCTTGATTTCCCAGAGTGAAATTGTCTGTATACAATGAAGTCAATGCATAGGATCCAACTGATTCCAATTCCGTGATTGCATCTAATGATCCCTGATAATCTCCTTGAAAGAGTCTGGATTTGGCCAATAAACCCCACGATGCACCTGCAGTTACACGGCCACTTGCTGATACTGGTAAAAGGCTTGCTGCTGTCTCCAGGTCTCCGTCAATCTGCGCATAGATAGTTTCCACACTACTC
>CAXEKM010000251.1:0-7209 GCA_963996645.1 uncultured Marinoscillum sp. | reverse complement strand
TGGGAAGTACTTTTACGTTGATATTGCCTGAAGAGATTGTTGCTGTGGATGATGCTTTGTTGCCATCAATCGAAGAGCTGAAGCAAGAGGTTCTTGGCAATGTGCCGATCAAGTCAAGCTTGGATGTCAAACCAATATTGCTTCTTCTGGAAGACAATGATGACATGACCTCTTACATCACCTCATTATTGGAGCCTTATTTCAATGTAAAGAATGTGGGTAATGGGAAGCTAGGCTTGGAAGTACTTTCTAAATATGATGTGAAATTCGTGGTTTCTGACATTATGATGCCTGAGATGGATGGAATTAGTTTTTTGAAGGAAGTAAAGAAGAGTGAAACCTGGAAACATATTCCCTTTATTCACCTGACAGCATTACACGATGAAGCACTTAAAAAAGAGCTTTTTCAGATTGGTATTGATGACTATTTGTTAAAGCCATTCGATTCTGATGAACTCATCATAAGAGTAAGAAACCTGTATAATAATTACATGCAGCGTGTTTCATTGTCACAGAATTCAGAACAGCCTGTTTCTTATGATGAAAAGGTGATTTCTCGATTGAAAAAGCATGTGCTGGAATATATCGATGATACTCATTTCAATGTTTTGCGACTGGCAGACGCTGCAGCTATGAGTGAGCGTCAACTCTACCGCTATCTTAAATCAACAACTGGGTTTACACCTCTCCAATTCATTCAGGAGATCAAACTTAATTATGCCAATGATTTGGCTAGAAGAAAGGCTTATTCCAGTTTATCAGAATTGTCTTCAGCAGTTGGTTTTAAACAAGCAGCCTATTTTTCAAATTTATTTGAGAAAAGGTTCGGTAAGAAGCCAGGTGTTATTTTGAAATCTTAAACTTCAAGTGCCTCAAGCGCTTCTTTTTTGTAGGTTCGGCTAATCTTGATTTTCATATCGCCTACAATCAATTCTTCTTTGCCAAAAGTGCCTATGTGTTGTTTGTTGACAATAAACGAACGGTGAACTCTTACGAAGTTGTCAGGGAGTTTTTCCTGAAGTTGACTAATTTTCTCCTTTGTGATTACACTTTCGCTTGTCAGGTGAAGTTTCACGTAATCAGCTAGACTCTCCACCACCATTAAGTTGTCTAATTCGATAGGTTTATTTTGTCGATCCACACGGACAATGATTTGCTGGGTTTTGTTCTTTTCGTTTTGTTCTTCAATTCTGTTGAGTAAATGCTCTTTTCTTTGATATCTCTTGATGAGTAAGATGAAGGCATTGACGAATACAATAAAATATATCGTTGTAGTCAATAGGAATAGGTTCGTAGAGTAGGGGTTGAGATTAGCATATTTGTAATTAGCTAATACAATGAAAGCTGTAGTTAAAACCAACTCCTCAAAATAGAGGGAGATGATCAAGGTATAAAAGCAATACAATCCAAATTTGACATAGCGTTGCTTAAGTAAGTAGTTTGGCACTAACCAATAATTGAAAAAATAGGAGGTGCCGATTGCTACAGGTAATAGGAAGGTGACATAGTAAAAGGATTTGACATATTGGCCATCCGCCTGACCAAAGGTGATTGTCAGGAAGACAAGTATCAGTGTCCAGAAAAGAATATGTTGTGCTATGCGCATTGAGTAATATTTGACTCGAAATTCGGCATTTTTGATGAATCTGACATAGATTATCGATGAAATGCAGGTTAGCGCATGGATTCTACATTGCAGTGAAATGGGGTTCACACCTAGTTTTGAGGCATCAATTTGTTTCAATTAAAAGTGTCAAAAACTATGATCGATTTATTTTATGAAGGTGGTGCATTATTCATGGGAATGGTAACCATTGTCCTATTTGCAGGAATAATAGTGGCTGTAATTGCTGTGATTTCAATGCTTAATGGTGCGGAGGTAGCTAAGGTGAAAACCTCACTTGGTTATTTGAAGTCTATCGCATTATTGGCTTTGATTGTTGGTGTTTTAGGGCAGATGATTGGTTTGTATGACGCCTTTGATGCAATAGCGCAAGCAGGAGAGGTCTCTCAGGCATTATTAGCGGGTGGATTAAGGGTTTCATCCATTACAACCATTTATGGCTTGTTATCCTTTGTAATATTGTATGTGATATACTTCGCCATATCTGTGGCTCTATCAAAGAAATAAAAACAAAAGGGCGATCCAGAAGATCGCCCCTTTTAGTTAACCATAATTCAATGCTTACTTAACAATTAATTTGCACCAGCGGTGAGTTTTTTGGTCTCATAGCCTATAAAGCTGAGTACAAGGTCATGAGATTCATCCGTTACTTTGAGTTTAAATTTTCCTTCCAGATTGGAAATGGTGCCAGTTGTTGTTCCTTCTTCCACAATATTAACTCCAGGTAGTGGTTTTCCTGTTTCAGCACTGTAAACTGTTCCAGACCAAATGCCATCTTCAAGTTTTCCATCGATCTTGAATTGCTCGTTTTGAGTTTCCACTTCTTCAATCACGATAATTCCTTTGTTGGATTCATCTTCATTTAATTCATCTCCAAGTTTGAATATGATTGGAAGAACCATTCTCACACGAACAGGCATGCCTCTTTGTGTGCCTGGTTTGAAGTTTTTAATGCCCTGCAAAACACGTTCTGCCTCAGCGTCACATCCAGCCCCGATACCTTTTACGGCTTTAACCTCAGAGACAGACCCATCTTTTTCAACAATGAACTGAACATACACTCTGCCTTCTACACCCATTTGTCTGGCTTGTAGTGGATAGTCAAGGTTTTCCCCCAAATATTGATAGAATGCTGTAATTCCTCCAGGGTATTCTGGTTGTTCTTCAACTAACGTGAACACTTCTCCGTCCATTTTAGATTTTTCAGCCACATAGTTGAAGTTTGCACCATCTTTCTTCACAGCGATAAAAACCGCTCTGTTTTCTTTATCTACATTGATAGCATGGATAAGAGAAGGATCTAGTTCCTGTAGTTCTTTGATGTTGGAGATTTTTTGATCCTCGCTAACATTAGCTTTAATGAAAGTGAGCTGGTCCTTAACATCTACCAGATTCATTTGCATATCTGTAGGGAGCTGGTCAAAGGTGATGGCATCACTCGCTTCACCTACTTTTTTGATCTCCTGATCCAATTCCTCACTACATGCAAATACTACAAAGAGTACGGCCGATAGTGATAACAAAGCTCCAAGTTTCCAGGGGCTTACTTTTTTAGCATTTTGCTTCATTGCTTTTAGTCGTTTTAAGATTAAACCATCATGAAACGAGCTGGCCAAGCTCAATCCATTGGATTTCAAAGTAGAACTGATCAGTATAGACGAATACCAGTCAATGTTGAATGCTTTTAAGGCATAGGCATCAGCTTGATACTCGTGTATTTTTTTAATTTCTTTATTGATATACCATGCACTTGGCAACCACCAGAATAGCATTCTGAATAGTTGGAAGAACAAAAGATCATAGGTATGCCCTAAGTCTGCATGAGCTTTTTCATGCTTTAAAATGGCAGTGTATTCATTGATGTCCTCAAAGACATTTTTACCTACAAAAATCCAGTTGAAGAAGGTGAAGCTGCCCGTGATTTCATCAGATTTACGAACATTGAACTCTTCATACGCTACACTTTGACTATTCCTCTCCAGTTTCAATAGGTAATACAAGCTTGAAATAAACTGATAGAGAAAGAATAGACTAATCACCAACGAAGGATAGACCAATAAGGACATGTCAAGAGCAGGACCTTGTTGTATAGGTGTCATTTGTACGGTTTCTAGAGTAACCGTACCTATTGGTTCTTCTACAGTAGGAGAGTACCAAAAGTTACCAATTAGCCTGGGTAATTTTAGGAAAGGAACGACAATAGCTAATATAGTGGAGCCTAGTAAGAAGGATCTCATTTTACTGTATTGTCTTTCATTTCTAAGAAAGAACCAATACCCTGCGATCAAAGATAGATGTATGACTGTAAGTTCAATGATGTAATTAATCATGGTCCTTATCTTTTAGTTCTTTAAGTAAATCTTCAAGCTCATTTAGACTTAGATTATCCTCTTTGGTGAAAAAGGAAACCATTTGCTGGTAGCTTCCACTAAAATATCTGCTCACGAATCCTTTCATAAAGGATTTGGTGTATGATTGTTTGGTAATTAGTGGATGGTATTTATGTGATTTACCTTGAGCTTCATGTCCTACAAAGCCCTTCTGTTGTAAAATGCGCACAATAGTAGAGACCGTATTGTATGCCGGTTTAGGCTCAGGTAATTTCTTGATGATTTCTTTGACAAATGCAGATTCTAATTCCCATAGAACTTGCATGATTTCTTCTTCGGCTTTTGTTAATTCTTTCATTTAAATGTTTTTTCCCGGGTAAATCTTTCAATCATTCTGGAGAGCAATTGAAAAGGTCATTCTTGTAGTAAAATTAACCATGTTGCTTTTTCCAATTCCTCCCAGAATGATCTTGTTAAAGAGAGTAACGAATTCTCCTTAACTAAATCGTTAGTTCAAAACTAAAGTCTTAGTTTAATCTTTCCAAATTGTAATAACTAAATATTTAGTTTATAAATATGGTATTGGTATTAAGTGATTGATAATTAATGTGTTGGGTGGAATTATTTATGTAAATAACTATCTTAAATAAACATTTAACCACTATGAACTCAACTTATAAAAGACTTTTGGGCATTTTACTTGCTTATTCACTAGGCATGATGTCATGCAAAGAGGAGCGAATCAGAAAAGTCAAAATATCAGAATCGACCTGTGAGCGTATCACTTCAAGTCTTGGATGTGAAGATAGTACACTGTTTATGCTGACCATTAAGGGATCAGCTAAAGGAACCAGTTTGTACATATTTCACCCAAATGAACCACCTGATTCAGTGTTGTTGGATTGTGGTAAATGGTCAACAGAGGAAGATTATCATTGTTTTAGAGAGTCTAATCAACCCAATAAAATAGAATTCGAATATGTAGCTTATCTACGTTGTATTCCTGAGAATGCATTTTTTGGAGCTCTAGATTTTGATCTGAGATCATCTAGGCCTAGTTCACTGTTCGGAGGTGCTACAGAATTCGAAAATAAAGTGACTTTAAATTGCCGATAAAAGGAATGAAAAAGTGATAAGTATCCGGTTTATCGCGAAATACACAGGTTCATCGTAATTTTTTTCCTGAATTCATGTCCTCCAGATTCTATCCAGAATTGCCCTTTAATATCGCAGTGTAGATTGTAAAAACTGAATGTATATAAAGACAAGATACCTGCAACGCACTAGTAGTAACTATACCAATAGCATCATCGCTTCGGTGTTGTTACTTACCTTATTGGTAGTAGTTCTATCTGATGGAGTCCTGTTCGATTTAGCTGAATGTTCTCTTTTGATAGAGGTGCTAACATTGGTTAATGTGTTGGTTATTTCGACACTATTAATCAGTTCTGTTTCTACTTACACAGATAGAGAGCAGACCATTCAGCAGGTCATCATCTCTTATATGATTTGGAGCATCGACGAATGCAAGCGATCTATATGGAAGAGTAGTATCTCTAATAATTCTCCCTAGCTACTATTTCAGAACTCCACATTGCTACTAAAATTTATTTATTGCTTCCCTGAAAAAAGTGAAAGAAGGGACGCAACTCAAAAGAAGTATAACCAACTGTAAACTTATCAGTACATTATGAACAAAATATTAATGCTCACGAGCTTGTGCGCCATGATTATCTTCTCAAGCTGTGAATCGCATAAAGAGCACGTAGAACACGAAGTTAAATACCTTGCTACTAGTCCAATTAAAAGGGATACGCTTACTCAGAGAAATTATGTTTGTCAGATTCATTCGGTCCAACATATCGAGATGAGAGCGCTAGAGAGAGGTTACCTGGAAAAAATCTTTGTTGATGAAGGTCAGTTCGTGAAAAAGGGTCAATTGATGTTTCAAATCATGCCAAGATTGTATCAGGCAGAATTGAAAAGGTCAGAAGCCGAAGCAAATTTTGCTGAAATTGAATACCAAAACACTAAGAATCTTGCTGAGCGAAATGTGGTAGCTCCAAATGAGTTGGCACTGGCAAAAGCTAAATTGGATAAAGCAAAAGCTGAATTGGCTCTTGCTCAGGTGCATTTGGACTTTACGCAAGTAAGAGCACCATTTGATGGTATAATGGATCACTTCCATGTAAGATTAGGTAGTCTGGTGGACGAAGGTGAGCTGTTGACAACTCTTTCAGATAATCATGAGATGTGGGTGTATTTCAATGTGCCAGAGGCTGAATACCTTGATTACAAGATTAAAATAAACGAAGATTCAGCTTTAAAAGTACAATTGAGATTAGCTAACGATAAGATCTTCGCTTATGAAGGTGAGGTAAATACTATTGAGGCTGACTTCAACAACGAAACTGGTAACATCGCTTTCAGAGCAACATTCCCTAATCCAAAAGGTCTTTTAAGACATGGTGAGACGGGTAACGTTTTGGTGAGTGCTCCATTGAATGATGCCTTGTTGATTCCACAAAAAGCAACATTCGAAATTCTTGATAAAAAGTACGTATTCGTCATTGATAAGGATAACGTGATTCATTCAAAGCAAATCGTAGTAGGTGCAGAACTACCTCACTTATACGAAGTGAAAGCAGGATTGGAAGAATCAGATAAAATCGTTTTAGAAGGTTTGAGAAAGGTACGTGATGGGGATAAAATCAGTTATGATTTTCAAGATCCAGCCAAAGTGCTTAATGAGCTTGAATTGTACTCTGAATAATTGATTATCCTTTAACTAACGATACAATGTTTATTAGTAGAATAATACATCGGCCGGTTTTGGCCATCATTATATCGATCGTACTCCTGTTTACAGGGGTCCTGGCGATTAAGACATTACCAATTTCACAGTTTCCTCAGATTGCTCCAACTACGGTGAACATTTTCATCGCTTTCCCTGGATCAAGTGCGGAGGTGCTGGTAAACTCTACGTTGATTCCGCTTGAACAGGCAATTAACGGTGTGCAGGGCATGCGTTATATTTCTTCCGATGCTACTAGTGCGGGAGAAGCAACTATTCGGGTGATTTTTGAACCTGGTACGGATCCGAACCAGGCTGTAGTGAGGGTAAAAACGAGGGTTGATCAGGTACTGCCTTTACTCCCTCCCCTTGTACAAAGGGAAGGTGTAATCATCACACCAATTCAGCCAAGTATGTTGATGTATGTCAACCTCTACAGTACGAACAAGGACGATGATGAG
>CAXEKM010000250.1:0-2409 GCA_963996645.1 uncultured Marinoscillum sp. | reverse complement strand
GGTATCACTCCACTTTATTCTATTTTGAGATCAGTATTGCTAAAAGAACCTAGCAGTAAAGTGTCTTTGGTATATGGCAATAGATCAAAAGACTATATTGTATTCAGAGAGGCATTGGAGCAATTGAAAAGCGAACATGGAGATCGTTTCCAGTTGGTTCATATTTTAGAAGAGAATGATGGCTATGCTGCTCACAGCGGTAGACCTACTGCTGAGACAATGCGATCCATTATTGAAGGACTAGGCGTAGACAGTTCTACAGAGTTCTTTATTTGTGGGCCAGAGCCAATGATGAATATCGCTGCAGAAGGACTCGGTCTTCTAGGCATTGTGGCAGATAAAATCAGAATGGAGAGTTTCGACTCAGGAAAAACTTCTCCTTCAGTAGTGGTTGAGGAAAAATCTTCGAACTCAGATTTCGACAAGAGTGAAGTCACTATCATCATGGATGGTGAAGAGCACGTGGTTCAGGTTTCCAAAGATGCTACTATTCTAGATGCAGGTTTGGATCAGGATATTGATATGCCATACTCCTGTCAAAGTGGACTTTGCACAGCCTGTAGAGCAAAATGCCTGGAAGGAGAAATTGATCAGGAAGACGCTCATGGTGTGAGTAAGACAGAGCAGGAAGAAGGTTATGTTTTACTATGTGTAGGAAAACCTTTATCTGATAAGATTAAAGTAGAGGTTGGTTAATCATTAAGGATCAAAAGGCCTCCAAAATAGAGGCCTTGAATGAAACTTATAATTTTTTGAAAACAACTTCATAATCTTCGTCTTCTCCTGCTACATCCCAGATCCCTTCAAGTTTAGTCTCTGAGAGATAAGTGATTTCCAAATCAACGGCTACTTCATAGCTTATAGACTCTCCATCTTCTTCATACGAATAGGTGAAGCCAAAGGTGAGCTCTTCACCCTTTGCGATCCATTTCCAATCTCCATCAAGACAATCTTCATAACTTTCCGCCGGAGTAACCTTGTTCTCATAGTTGTAACACCACTCAAAATCTCCATCAGCTTCAAATTTGAATACAAGACTATAAGAGTAATCATCATAGTCTTCTCCAGCCTTTTCACCATCGACAGAGACAAGCTCCCAATCACCTATTAATAGGTCTGACTTGTCTACTTCGGCTTCATCATCATCTCCACAAGAGCCGAGCATGATCAGTGATGCAGCTGCGGCAGTTGGAGTAAGTAGATTGTTAAATTTTGTGTTCATATGCATATTAGTTTTGATTACTGACGGTGACTTTTGTTGAGTTAGTGTCCTTCTTGTCTACTTTTTGCAGCCAATAATTTTGACTGTTTGGAATAGAAATACACTTGTCATGTAAATCATCATTTTCGGTTAGTATGGCAGGGTTTTGTACTCCTTTTGCAATTTTTACTGCAAAAATTTCTTCGATATTTGCGGTGTAGGTAAGTCCACCTAGCTCTTTTCCTGTTATTCTGTCCAATACGCGAATACCACACATACTGTCTTCTGGTTTAATTGGTAGATCAGAGAAGAATTGTGAATCAGGCCTGATTTTTGACATGCCTAGAAATATGAAATCACCAATTACTTCCATTCCTCTAACAAAGGAGTTGAATTTGTTTAGGACTTTGGTTGACTTATCCAATAGATCGAAACACATCACTTCACCAGTTGCAGATAATAGAAAATAGATTTTTTCGTCGTACACAACTGGTGAATGTGGTAATTCCAGACTTTCCAGGAGTACTTCACCTGTTTCTATATCCATTAATACCCCACTATTGTAAGGTAAACTTCTCCAGCCTTTAGGTGAGTTGGATTGAGCAAACATGGTAACATACTTAGGTTTGCCATCTACTGAGGCTACCCCGTTTAAGTGGCATCGGTCCTCTGGTGCTAAAGAGTCTATGAAGTTAGGTTTCCAATAGAGGTCAAAATGATATTGATGACTCATTTTCGAAATACTTGAAAACAGGGTATTCGTAATCAATAGCTCATTATTACTCCATATTATTTCATGAGTGTCTACTATGCCGGTATTGAATTTGCTTTGAGGAATGTATAAGTGAGAATATTTTTTGGGCTGTTCGGGATAAGATGCTGAAAGGACTCGATTGGAACTGAAGATGCTCACTTCAGATTTACTTGCAATAGCAATCTTGGTGCTATCTTCAGAAATTGCAATGCCCATTGGGCGTTTGAAGTTCTTGGCATACTTGGTTAATGTTTCCCCATTAGAAGAGCTTATCATGATCACCTTGCCGGCCTGATAGGTGCTATACATTTAGGTGCTTTTTACCTTATGTAAAATTTTTGGAAAGGATTTGGAATAATAAAAGAACGGTGCGACTTGCTTCATTCTTTTAAAAATTGGAATAGTATAGCTATGAAGCAAGGATTAGGTGGATTATCTCATTTAATTACCACTT
>CAXEKM010000249.1:0-4042 GCA_963996645.1 uncultured Marinoscillum sp. | reverse complement strand
CCTTTGGTACCAAACAACTCAAGAGATGCATCAAAAATCTTCTACTGACTTGCCTCTCTTATTTCTTCAAACTGCGCTTTTGATCTTGGACTCATATTATGACTGAACGGTCGGTCAATTATAAAGTTACAAATATTTCTACATTTTTCATTCTCTTTTAACAACACATACCATTCATCGATAAATCATTGTATATCAGCATGATTATTCTCTATTGTCAGTAATTATTCGTATCTAGCAATAAGCACATACCAGCTATCCTATGAGACGTTTTTTCAAAAACGTCATATTGATATTTCTACCGATACTTATATTAATATCGACGTTTACTTTCTTTATAAACAGAGAGGTACAGAAGAATATTCTAACTGATCTCACCACCAATTTGCAGGAACTCAATAATCGAGAAGTAGACCACCTATATGAATACCTCTATCCTGTGTTTTTGGACACTTATTTCCTAGCGAGCAATGTCAAAAATGAAGGATCTAATTATCGTGAAATATTAGTCCCACTTCAACAAGAGTTTTTTATATTCTCCAATGCCTCCAAATACGATCAGATTAGAATCCTCGATACCATGGGTCACGAAATCATACGTGTGGACTATGATGAAAATGAAGCTATACTGATACCTCAAGATTCTTTGCAAGACAAAAGCCATCGAGACTATTTTGACAGTGCACGTCATCTTAATAAAGACCAAATTTACATTTCAAGAATTGATCTTAATAAAGAGTTTCGACAGTTGGAACTTCCTTATCAACCTGTCATAAGGTTTGTAAAACCGATGACTGATAAGACAGAAAAAATAAATGGCTACCTGGTCATCAATTGTGATTCTAAAAACCTAATAGAACCGGATAATTCCAAAGAATATCAAACCTTCCTGTTTAACCAACAAGGTTACTGGTTGAACAATAATAAGATAGCCCCATCATTCGCTTTTGAATTCGATAGCCTGAAGAATTTAAAAGCATCTAACTTGTACACAGAAGCCTGGCAGCATATTCAAAACAATGAGAAAGGTTATCTGAGAAATCATAATGGCCTTTTTGTATTTCAAAAGATAACTTTTGATCCATTAGTTGATCGCATAAATCAATCTAAAGGTATCAATATCTCAACCTTGAACCCATCCACAATATATCTAGTGAAATATATCAACAACATTAGATTACAATCGCAGCTTTCCTTGCATTACCCAACGCTCATCATAGGAAGCATCGCAGCTATTCTACTTGCGCTATCTATCTGGATCACAATTATCAATAAACAGGTAGAAAACAGAGACGTGAAGCTAAAAGAGAAAGTGTATGACCTTCAACACAAAGAGAAAATACTAACCCTCAAAAACACCCAATTAGAGAGCTTCATCCGAATAGCGTCACATGACCTCAGAGAACCTTTGGCAAGTATCAAAAGTGTAGCCAAGTCACTGGAAGAATATGATGGTAAAACCACTGACAAGTTTTACAGCAGGTATCTAAATTTTATCGTCTCCTGTACTGATCGTATGGATAGACTAACCAGGGGTGTGCTGGACTATGCAGTAACAGGTCGGTCATCCAAGTTGGAGCCAGTTGATCTTAACATGCTAATGGAAGCTATTAAAGAGGACTTAACGCATTCCATTCTGCACTCTAATGCAACCATAATTGCGGACCAGTTACCTCCAGTTGTAAATTGTTATAAAATGGAAATTAAACAGGTATTTCAAAACCTAATTTCCAATGCGATCAAATACAGCCAGGATGACAAGCCTCCAGTTATACAAATAGCATACTCAGAAGATTCGGATTTTCATACGTTTCAAATAATTGATAATGGCATCGGAATCAGTGAACAAGATGTCAGTAAGATATTCCAAATGTTCAAACGCCTGGAAGTAAAACGAACAGAAGACGGCTTAGGAATAGGCCTTGCGATCACTAAAAAAATAGTTGAACTCCATTTGGGTGAGATCTGGATAGAAACCAACCAATATGAAGGCTCAACTTTTTCGTTTACCATCTCCAAACATCTTGGAAATTAGTTTCTACTATTAAGCGTGGCGTAATTCTATTATTGTTATCTCAGGCAAGATACCTACTCTACCTGGATACCCTAAATAACCATATCCTCTATTCACATATAAGTATTGATCTCCTGATTGATACATATCTGCCCATTGTTTGTAGATGTACTTGGATGGACTCCAGCGAAAATCGCCAATTTCGATTCCAAATTGCATACCATGTGTATGACCAGCTAGATGTAGATTAATATCTGGATATTCTGGAAGTACTTGAGCCTCCCAATGGCTCGGATCATGAGATAACAATATTTTAAAAGGCACCTCTTCAGTTCCTTTATATGTTTTTGCCAAATCTCCATATTTAGAGAAACGACCAGCACCCCAGTTTTCTAATCCTAAAATGGCCAATTGATCACTCCCCTGAGTTATGATCCGATTTTCATTGAGCAATATATCCCAACCCATGTATCGATGCATTTCATGAAGCTGTTTGATATCAGCTTGTTTTGCTTCAGGACTTGCCCAACTTCTGTAATCTCCATAATCGTGATTACCCATGGTAGAATACACTCCTAATGGGGCAGTGATGCTTTTAAAAATGTCCAGATATGGTTTCGCTTCTTCACTTTGATTATTAACTAAATCTCCTGTAAAGAAGACCAAATCAGGTTTCTCAGCATTAAGCATATCTACACCACCTGCAACTGCTGTTTTATTGAAAAAACTACCGGTATGAATATCAGAGATCTGAGCTAGACGGATTCCATGAAAGGCCTTAGGTACTTTAGATGAGGTAATCACTCTTTTCCGTACTCGGTAGTCATGTGCTCCAGAGACAATTCCAAAACTAAATACCGCAATAGGGACTGTTCCAGCTATTAGAGCAGATTTAGACAAGAACTCTGATCTTGACAAATCTGGAGCCTCTTCTGCTTTTAAGGGTAAGAAACTAGCTATCCATGTAAACAATCTTCTCCCATCATCCACAAAGATGAATAGCGCTGAAATCAGCTTACCCAATAAAGTAATAAAAAAGGCTGTAGTGATGAACAGTCTAAGGTTAGCGAATTGCTTCGGGTCTAATTCATTATACATGGATATACCTACATACAACACCGCTGAAACTGCAAAATAAACAATGGTCAACACCCTTCTCGTGATTACTGAATAATCACTCATCACTACTCTTAGAGCCTGAAAAATGTATATATCAAAAGCAACATACACCAGGGCCGCTAAGGCCATAAAATAGATTCTACTCATATCTAAAAAGTAAACCCTGACGATTAGGTCAGGGTTTCATTTATTTTTAGCTAATTCCTAGCTTCCTATTCACCTTAGCGAAGAACAGGTACATAACTGGCACAATGACCAGAGTCAGGAATGTCGCAAATGTCAAACCAAAAATAATAGTCCAGGACATTGGTCCCCAGAACGCAACGTTATCTCCACCATAATAGAAATCCGCATTGTAGCTACCAAGGAATTTAATAAAATCAATATTGATTCCTAAGGCTAGAGGCACCAAACCCAATACCGTAGTAACCGCAGTAAGGATTACAGGTCTTAAACGTGTAGCTCCTGCATCTGCAATTGATTGGATAATCTCTTCAAACGGAAGCTTATCAACACCAAGTTCTTGTCTCCTTCTTTCTCTACTGAGCTCAATAAAGTCAATCAATACAATCGCATTGTTCACCACAATACCTGCTAGCGAGATAATACCAATCATTGTCATGATCACCACGAAGTTCATCTGGAATACTACCAAACCAAGGAACACACCTATCGTACTAAGCAATACTGACATCATGATGATGAATGGTGTCGTTACTTTGTTGAACTGCGCCACAATAATCAAGAAGATCAAACTCACAGCAATAAGCAAGGCAGTACTTAAGAAAGCCATCTCTTCAGCTTGCTTCTCTTGTTCTCCACCAAACTTATACTCATAACCCTCTGGCATTTCATAAGTCTCCAATAAGTCTTTGATCTCATTGTTGATATTAGTAGCATTATAACCTG